>CAIKID010000115.1 GCA_903827345.1 uncultured Actinomycetes bacterium
GAGGATGGACATATCGCCAGCCTCTTTCCGCAGACTTTCGACCCAGTATTCACGGGCGCGGCACTCGCGGTCCATAATTCTCCTAAGTTACCGCCATTGCGAGTCAGCCTCTCACTCACACGTCTGGCAAACTCGCTCCATACATACATCTTCGCCCTCGGCGAAGGCAAGGCTGCAGCGTTGCAGTCGATAGCAACGGGACCAGTCGGACTTCTGGAGAAGAGTTCACCTCACGGTCAACTGCAAATCTTCACCGACCTCTCGGCACCATCTAGCATTTAATTTAAATCGCTTTACCGATAGGAGATCAGCATGAGAAATATTCAATTAACGGTTGTCGGCCTCGGCCGCATGGGGGCAAATATTGCCCGCCGCATCCAGACTCATGCACAAACCCCGGTAAGCATCGCCGTTTATGATGTTAATCCAGATACGGTTAAGAGCGTTGCTGCCGCAGGGTTCACACCTCTTGCTTCCCTTGCAGATCTCGCGCAATTTAACAGCACCGACAACCCACAATTTGTCTGGGTGATGGTGCCTGCAGAAGTTACACAACAGACTATTCATGCGATTGCCGAACATCTTGCTCCAGGATCCACCATCATTGATGGCGGGAATACTTTCTACCGTGATGACATAGCAAACGCTGCGTGGCTTGCAACAAAGGGAATTAATTTTGTTGATGTCGGAACATCGGGCGGCGTCTATGGGTTGGCGCGCGGTTATTCACTTATGATCGGTGGCGAAAAGGCCATTGTCGATCGCCTCACGCCGATCTTTAAGGCGATGGCACCTGGCATCGAATCTGCAGAGCGCACTCCTGGCCGCACTGGCGAACCCGCAAATTCTGAATATGGTTTCTTGCATTGTGGTCCCGTTGGTTCTGGCCACTTCATCAAGATGGTGCATAACGGTATCGAGTATGGCGCCATGGGGGCTTACGCCGAAGGCCTTAACTTGATTCACGCAGCTGCACAGGGGATTAAGCACCCCACCGCTGTCGGCGATCATGTCGAAACAAAATATGACTTTGATATGGAAGAGGTCACCGAAGTATGGCGCCGCGGTTCTGTTGTCGCGTCCTGGTTGCTCGACCTCACTGCGACTGCTTATACCGAAGACCCAGAGCTTGCCGGATATGAGGGATCGGTCTCTGATTCGGGTGAAGGTCGCTGGACCGTACAAACGGCTATTGATGCTGGCGTACCTGCCAATGTGCTCAGCGCCTCACTCATGGGTCGCTTTTCATCGCGCGGGAATGATTTGTACGCGAATAAGGTTCTCTCTGCCATGCGAAAGAAATTTGGCGGCCACGTAGAAGCGAAGAAGAGATAGATGAATGCACGTAAAATAGATTTACAAGCTGCGGATGTCCTTGTTCTCTTTGGGGCCACCGGCGACTTGGCAAAGAAGAAGTTATTTCCCGCGCTCTACAGCATGGCACTTAACGATTCGCTGCGTTGCCCTGTGGTTGGAGTAGCCTCGACAAAATGGGATCATGCCCAATTTTCCTCCAATGCCTTTGAAGCTATTCATCAAGCCTTTCCCAACCCCGATCCTAAGATCATGGCTCAGCTCGATGAAGACCTTTCACTTGTCGTTGGTAACTACGAAGATTCCAAGTTATATGAAGATTTAGCAGAGGCTCTCAAAGATAAACAGAGCCCAGTTATCTACCTTGCCATCCCACCAGCCTTCTTTGGCAATGTGACTCAAGGCTTGGCTGCAGTTGGGTTAACCGAGCGCTGTCGCCTCGTTGTTGAAAAGCCTTTCGGTCGTGACCTGCATTCTGCAGTCGCGCTGCAAGATGTGCTCGAGGCAGTTCTTCCCGAAGAGCGTATTTACCGTATCGATCACTATCTCGGCAAAGAGTCAGTTGAAGATATTTTGATCTTCCGCTTCGCCAATTCAATCTGGGAGCCACTCTGGAATCACCGCTACATCAATAGCGTGCAGATCACGATGGCTGAAGACTTTGGCGTCGAAGGTCGCGGAGCTTTCTATGATGGCGTTGGAGCAATCCGGGACGTACTTCAGAATCACTTGTTGCAGGTGCTCGCTCTTATCGCGATGGAGCCACCTTCTGATCTCACATCTGGCCGCATGGAAGATGAAAAGCTCAAGGTCTTTCGTGCCATGGCTGCCCTTAAGCCCGAGAATGTAATTCGCGGACAATATGTTGGTTATCTCGATGAAGCAGGTGTTGCTCCTCGTTCAACAACAGAGACTTACGCGGCTGCAATTATGCACGTAGATAACTGGCGCTGGTCCGGAGTTCCTTTCTATCTGCGCACCGGAAAGAACCTGCAGGAAAGCACCCTCGAAGTTATTATTGAATTCAAGCAACCGCCGCGCCTTCTCTTTGCCGAGACGCAAGAGGGTTCGGCCAACTTGCTGCGCTTCCGCTTGGGTAAGAACGATGGCGTGGATATCGAATTACAGGCTAAATCACCGGGTGATCACCTGAAGACCGAGCCCGTGAAGTTGACCGTCAATTTCTCTGCTGCACTGGGTGAACGCCAAGAAGCTTACGAGCGCTTACTGCGTGCCGCAATGGCCGGGGATCACATGCGCTTTACTCATATCGATTCAGTTCTCGAGACCTGGCGTATCGTTGAAGGAGTTATAAATAACGAGCCGCACCTGTCGCCTTACTTCAAAGGCACATGGGGTCCAGATAGCGCCGATGAACTTCCAGCAAATGGTTGGTTAGAGCTTTAAACCAATTCTTTGGTAATCGAATAACTGGCGTAGGCAATTCCATCGACTGCGACAACAAAGGCCTCTGGGTTATCGAGTATCGCTGTGCTAATTGCTCTACAAAATGGAGTTGAAGCGCGCGCGATAACTGGAGCCGGGCCAATCAGAACGGTGCGCAAAGTTTTTTCATCGCGTACCCGCGAGCTATATCCACGTTCGGCGCTGTAGGTGAAATCATCGGTAGGCAGAACATTGGCGCCATGCGCTTGAAAGAACTCCTGCGCAGCAATATCAGCGGGGGAGTTGGCCTGGGAGAGCACCGAC
>CAIKID010000116.1 GCA_903827345.1 uncultured Actinomycetes bacterium
ATTACTGCTCCAATTCCTGGCAACTGCTCCAATTGGGCCGCCGTTGCGCTATTGATGTTGATGGTGCCCGAAGTGATTTTGCCACCGGCCGCCCTCGATTTCTTTGACTTTGAGGCAGTGCTTACTGCCGGTGCACCGACGATGATCTGTTGACCGTCGGTCAGGATTTCCGCCAGATTGATATCGGTGAGCGAGACTCCCCTGAGCTGTCCACCAGCCGCTTTGATCGCATTTATTGCCCGCGAACCTTGGGGCAATTTGTAAATACCGGGATGCTTTACCTTGCCCGCGACATCTACAACAACAAGTGCCGGCGGAAGCGGAGGCAATGAATATGTGGGAAGTGGCGAGATTGTTGGAGCCGCCGGTGCGGCAGCGTTGCCGTGTGCCAGCGAGAAGAAGATTGCACCTACGGCTAAGGCAAGCGCCAACACAAAATAGATGGCGCGACGTTGCAAATCGCTAAATTGTGGGAATTCGAACATGACGCAAGGTTAAAGAGAGCCCTGCGCCATATAACTCCGAAATTATTGTGCTGTGGATTAGATAACGATGTTGACGAGTTTGGGAGCCACGGTGATGATCTTCTTAATCGTCGCCCCGGCAATCTCCGCCTTAATCGCTGCATTCTCCATAGCCAACTTCTCTAAATCTTCCTTTGAGATATTTGGAGATACTTCAATGCGATCCTTGATCTTGCCACTGATCTGCAAGACCGCCGTGACATTGTCAGCTCCCAAGAGCGACTCATCGATCGTCGGCCAACCAGCGAGAGCTACCGCAGGCTCATGCCCCAGGCGTTCCCACATATCTTCGGCTGTGTAAGGAGCGACGAGTGAGAGCGAAATGGCAATGGCTTCCGCAGCTTCGCGGACAGCAGGATCTCCCCCGCCACAACCGGAATCAATTGCCTTGCGTGTCGCATTCACAAGTTCCATGACGCGAGCAACCGCGACGTTGAAACGGAATGACTCGACGGCAAATGAGATATCAAACAAACTCTTCGCGGTCACTTTGCGCAACGAAAGATCGCCCGCGGTGAAATCAACGCCAGGCTTGCTGGTTACATCACCAGAAATACGCCACGCGCGATTGAGGAACTTGAAGGAACCATTTGGGGAGACGTCAGCCCAGTCGATGTCATCTTCAGGAGGACCCGCGAATACCAGAGAGAGGCGGATCGCATCTACTCCGTGTGTCGCAAGTTCATCGGAAAGGCGCACCAAATTGCCACGCGATTTGGACATCGCCGATCCATCCATCTGCACCATGCCTTGATTGAGCAGGCGGGTAAATGGCTCCTCGAAATCGAGATGGCCCAGGTCGTGCAATACCTTGGTAAAGAAACGTGAGTACAAGAGGTGCAAGATCGCATGAGTAACGCCGCCGACATATTGATCGACCGGCAACCACTTCTTGACCTCTTCGTTGTCGAAGGCGCGATCGTTAAATTGCACGCTGGTGTAACGCAAGAAGTACCAGCTGGAATCGAAGAAAGTATCCATCGTGTCAGCATCGCGTTTGGCGGCGCCGCCGCACTTTGGACATGGAACGTTGACCCAATCCTCGAGTGCGCCGAGTGGAGATGAGCCCTTTGGCTTGAGATCTAATCCGGTGGCATCGGGAAGCGCCACGGGGAGTTGATCCTCGGGAACCGCTACTTCGCCGCATGATGGGCAATGAACAATCGGAATAGGTGTTCCCCAGAAGCGTTGACGTGAGATCAACCAGTCGCGCAAGCGATAGTTCTTAGCAGACTTACCAAGGTCCTTCGCAGCCAACTCTGCGATGATCTTTGCGATCGCATCCTCTTTGGGTAAACCATTGAGCGAACCCGAGTTGACGAGCGCTCCATCGCCAGCGGTAGCAATTCCCGTCACTGCAGGATCTTCATCCCCCGTATCGACTACTACGCGAACGGTTAGACCCATGGCTCGTGCAAAATCTAAGTCACGTTGATCGTGCGCAGGAACGGCCATGATTGCCCCGGTTCCATAGTCCGCTAACACGTAGTCAGATGCCCAGATAGGTAACTTCTCGCCATTTACCGGGTTGATTGCATAACGCTCTAGGAAGACACCACTCTTCGGACGATCGGTTGCAAGACGATCAATATCGCTCGCCGCCTTGGTCTCATTGAGATAGGTATTGAATGCCGCTTCTACTGTTCCGCCTGCTGCGAGTTCTGCAGCGAGAGCGCTATCGACAGCCACAACCATAAATGTTGCACCGTACAAAGTGTCAGGCCTGGTTGTATAGACAGTGATCGGCTCTACACGACCCTCAATCGCAAAGGTAACTTCAGCGCCTTGCGAGCGACCGATCCAATTGCGCTGCATCTGCAGAACTTTCTCGGGCCACTTACCTTCGAGTTCCTTCATATCATCGAGCAAACGATCGGCGTAGTCAGTAATCTTTAAGTACCACTGATTGAGTTTCTTCTTTGTAACTGGGGTATCGCAGCGTTCACATAAACCAGCGACTACCTGCTCGTTAGCAAGAACCGTCTGACAACTTGGACACCAGTTGACTGCAGAGTCTTTGCGATATGCCAGACCCTTCTTATAAAGCTCGAGGAACAACCATTGGTTCCACTTGTAGTACTCGGGGTCAGAGGTATGTAGTACGCGATCCCAGTCGAATGAACAGGCGTAGCGACGCATCGAGGATTTTTGTACATCAATATTTTCATAAGTCCAGGCTCGAGGATCGGTGCCGCGTTTGATGGCAGCGTTCTCGGCAGGCAGACCGAAGGAGTCCCACCCAATCGGGTGCATGACGTTGAAACCCTTTTGAACCCAGTATCGAGCAATGACATCGCCTAAGGCATAGGCCTCGGCGTGACCCATGTGCAGGTCACCCGATGGGTACGGGAACATATCCAGGACATACTTCTTGGGACGTGGGTCATCCGGGCGACCAGATTTAAATGGTTCTATCTGATCCCAGACGGGCAACCACTTCTCTTGTATTCCTTGGACGTCATAAGCCTCATGCATGAGGCGAATTCTCCCATGCCACACCAGTCAACTCTTCCGCCACCTGCCACAGGTTGGTCGCCAGGGTTTGGTCATAGGCGAGGGCTTTTCCATGGGTAAATTTCGGGCTGCCCTTGAGTTCGAAATATTTATCGGGCCCCAAGAGGGCGGTGTGGGTGATTCCAGGTAGTGTCGCCGCGCAGAGCAATGGAAGAGATCCTTGGGCGGGACTCTGTGCGATCTTTCCAGCCACCGCCTCGCTCAACCGAGAGACCAGGTTCGTAGTTGCCTGCGCCTTCATCAAATTAGTATGCGACCACCCTGGGTGAGCAGCAAGTGGGATTGCCCCATATCCACGGGCTACCCGTCG
>CAIKID010000117.1 GCA_903827345.1 uncultured Actinomycetes bacterium
ATGCTAAATCATAAGGTATGAAGATTGGGAGGTCAAGGTTTTTTTAGGCGAATCGGGCAGATAAGCCGCCATCGACGTTCCAATCGGCCCCGTTAACAAAGGAGGCATCATCTGAAAGTAAGAAGGTGACAACTTTCGCAATCTCTGATGTCTTGGCCATGCGCTGCATGGGCTGGACTGCCATCGACTCAATGCGCTTTTCCGGTAGTTGTTCAAACCATTGCTCAAGTAAGGGGGTCAATGTGTAACCAGGCGAAACTGCGTTAGTGCGGATTTGAAATACTCCTTCATCAAGTGCCAAGTTACGGGTTAATCCAATGACGCCCGATTTAGCAGCAGCGTAAGGAAAATACTTTGGATAGGTCATCCGCGCATGAATGGAGGCGATATTTATGATCGCGCCTTTACGAGCAGCGCGCATTGCAGGGAGACAAAGTTTAGCAGTGTGCCAAACGCTCTTAAGATCTACATTCATAAAACGATTCCACTCTTCATCGGTCATCTCAACTGGATCGGCATTGCAATTAACACCAGCATTATTGACCAACCCGGTTACATTTCCCATCTTGGCGACGACCTTTTGATGTGCCGTTGATAAAGATGCAAAGTCAGCAACGTCAGCCTGGACGAACATTGCGGAGTATCCCTTAGCAGTGAGAAGCTTTTCGTAAGCTAGCCCTTTATCTACTTGGATATCACAGAAGGAAACACTGGCTCCAGATTCAAGCGCATCGAGAACAATCGCTTCTCCAATTCCGTTAGCGCCGCCCGTTACAAATACATGCTCGCCCTTTAGATTCATCATTAGCCATTCTGTGAATATTTCGCGAAAAAATCTTTTTCAGCGAATGCTCTTTGGAAAATTATGCTCTTAATCACCAATCGCTTCAATAGTTCTGTAGCTCGAAAGAAAGCACTCTCCAGTCAATAAGTGAAGAGGCTCCCTGTAGATCATTTCATGACTCCTTTGGTGCCGTAGGGGAGTCCAGTCCAATCACCTACGTTAGAAGCGACGAGTGATCCACACTCACTTCCCTGGGCGACCGCCGATGGAAGAGTTAGTCCACCAATCAATCCCGAGAGCAAACCAGCGACAAATGCATCTCCAGAGCCGACCGGATCTACGGTAGCTCGCGTTATCGGGGTGTAATTGAAGCGCTCTCCGACTTGCGATATACGCATCAAATTTGGGCCATCTGTCATTATCGCCGTAGATATCCCGAGCTCTGCGGCTCTTCGCAGATTGATTTCGGGATCCTGGTCGGAGAAGACGAGCTCAAATTCGGAGACGCCTCCAATGAGTAAGTCCACATCCTTCATCAGCGGTAGCAATGCGGCGCGGGCATCTTCAGAACTCCACAATTTCTTCCTAATATTTAAGTCGAAACTGGTTTTAACCATTCCATTCTTAGCGAGTTGCATAGCTGTTTTCACCGTTTCCTGCGCTGATTTTGAAATGGCGCAGGTGATGCCGGTGACGTGGAGCCATTGAGAGGCAAGTAATGCTTCGATATTAATGTCATCAGGCTGCATCTCCGATGCTGCACTTCCCTCGCGCAAATAGCTCACATCAATAGGGTTTGTATTACCCTGATTTCTCACCATAGTCCCCGTAAAGCGGTCACTCCTCTTCATAAGGTCGACTTTGACTGCTTCAGCGCTTAGGTGATTCAAAACCACGGTTCCTAGAAGGTCTTTGCCGACCCGAGACTGTAAAGCCACATCGAGACCAAGGCGCGTTGCACCAACGGCCACATTGGCCTCGGCACCAGCGATGGCTAACGTGAATTCCTTGGAGAATTCAACGCTATCAACATCCTTTGTTATAAATGCTACAAGCACCTCTCCGATTGTATAAATATCTGGCATCGCTCTACAGCAGTCCTTCTTGATCCAACAGACGTAGCATCTGAGTTATCTCATCATAATTTTCTTTGAAAATACGGACTGTGGGGTTCCGGCAGTAGTCGGAAGTAATAATTTTACGTTCCATCAGAACTCTTTTTTCGGCAGCAATGAGGAGTTCTATATTTTTTAACCATTTTTCTATCGTGGGTAAAAATAGATTTAGCCGACGTTGGAATTCAGGTACGTCGCCTTCCTTCAAGGCGC
>CAIKID010000118.1 GCA_903827345.1 uncultured Actinomycetes bacterium
CAGTGCATTGATGATTGAAGATTTACCAGATCCAGAGCGACCGGTGACAAAGAGGGTCTCTCCACGTGTAACAGCCGCGGTGATTGCCTTCGTTCTGGCATCTGCAATCAGAGGTTGAAATGCACGAAATTCCAGTGTAACAACTGAAGGCGCTAGCGAATCTTCAACGTGCATTTCTTCTACTGTTTTTAGCAGCGGTTCGATATTTGTAATAGCACCCAATACTTGGCGCAACTGTGAAAATGCACCGGGGAGCGAACTGAGTCCATCGAAGATTGCCAGCGGCACAAGAGCGATTACCGCGATGTTAATACCTGCAAGTTGGTGGGTGATCGCTCCGCGTGCTGCGAACCAGAGTGAGATCAATGTTGAAGCACCGAGAACAACGAAGTAGAAGGCGGCGGCCAAGCCAGAGCGAGTGGCATTCTTCACTTCAATGGCTGCGATCTTGCTCTGCTCTGCAGCGACTTGATTTAAGAGCTCTTGGTGATAGTTGAAGATCAAGGATTCTGGAGCAGATTCTGCGATCTGCATAATCTGGTCAAAGAGCTGATTCTCGTAATTGCGGGTATCTGCCTTGCCCGACGCCAACATCGCCAAAAAAGGGATAGCGAAGCAGGCCAACAAGAAGAGGGCTCCAACTGCATTTCCGCAGGCGGGTAGCAACCAGTGAATAATCGTTATCCCCGCGCTTCCCGATATTAATGCGGCTAGCCAAGGAGAGGCGACCCGAAGCCACAAGTCCTGCGCCAACTCAACATCGTTGATTATTTGAGCCAATACATTGCCGCGGTGCAACTGCGCATACTCAGATGGAAGCAACCGAGAAAACCGCTCATAAATCTTTACGCGCAACGCTGTCTGAATCTTTAGAGCGCTGTTGTGCTCGAGGATACGACTGGCATATTTCAAAATACCGCGTGAAAGACCGAAGAAACGCACGCTGACAATTGCGACTTCTAAGACCAGAACCGGTGGCCTGGTCGAAGCCATTGAGATGAGCCAGGCGCTGGTAGCGAGTAATCCAACGGCCGAGCCGAGTGAAGCTCCGCCCAATAGGACAGCCGCCAGCATTTCGCGAGATTCGCCTCTAAAGACTCGGAGCAGACTCTTCATTGCGCCGCCCCTACACGCGTTACTTTTGTAGCCGCCCCGATTAGTAATTCTCTATGCGAGATTAAGAGGATCATCGCCCCACGTGCTGCCTGCCGATTAAGTACCTTCGCAATTGTGGATTCGGAAATGTCATCAACAGATGCAGTAGGTTCATCGAGAATAATTAGTGGCGTCTCTTTGAGTAATGCTCGTGCCAAGGCAATCTTGCGTAATTGTCCAATTGATAACTTCTGCGCAATAGTGCCGAGTTCAGTTGCGATGCCCTGTGGTAGATCTATTGGATCCAGATCCACGCTGAGCAGCATTTCAATTAACTCTAGATCACTGGCCCCGGGTTTGGCATGGCGCAATATTGTGGCAACGCTTCCCAGTGGAAATTTAGGCTCCTGCGGTTGCCAAGCAACCAGAGCCCGCCAAGCGCTTCGGCTAACTTCGGATAAATCTTGCGAACCTGCACTCGATGTGATGGTGATTTCACCGTGGCGAGGATGGATGAAACCGAGTAAAACAGCGGCCAGAGTTGATTTCCCAGCCCCGGATGGACCGACGAGGGCGTGCACTTCCCCAGCCTGCAGTTCGCCGGCGGGAATTATGATCACCGAGCGATCGGGATAAGAGATTGTGAGTTGGGTCCAAGCAATCCGTGTTACATCAGAAATTGCGATCCCTGGTGCAGGAGTGGGCTTTTCGAGAATGGCAAAAAGTTGATTGAATGCAGCCACACCATCTGCGGCTGCGTGAAAATAGGCCGAGACCTGACGGATGGGCCAATACACCTCAGGTGCCAGCACCAAGATAAAGAGCCCTACAGAG
>CAIKID010000119.1 GCA_903827345.1 uncultured Actinomycetes bacterium
AGATGCAAGAACTCCAACCGCAATAATTGCTGCGGTATCGAGGCTGGTATTGAGTTTATAAAATATCAACACAGCCATCGTCGGTGGGGCAAAAGCGGGCAGCAGATTCAGAGAGAAAACCAGCAAGGCGAGGATGTAGTAATGGCCCATGAGCGGGGTTGGCGTTAACTACTATTTAATGATTACTACCGGACAGCGTGCATAAGCAACACAATGTGTGCTCACGGATCCCAGTAGGTTTTCTATAATGGGACTATGGCCACGGTTTCCTAGAACGAGAAGGTCCACCTCCGCGCTTCGCTCGACCAAGACCAAGCCGGGATATCCCTCTTCAATGATGAAATCAACGTTCTTGGGATGGGGCTCCCCATAAACAGCATGAACGGTCTTCTCTAAACGGTACTGCGCGATCTCTGCTGGCCGAGCATTGAATTCAGACATATCTAAGTTGAAACCGATAGCGATTAATTCAACGGTAGGAAATGGAGTCTGCCAACTAGTGAGAACATCGACATGCGCACCCTCTTTGGCGGCCAACTCGGAAGCCCATGTGAGGGCGGCAATTGATTTATCAGAACCATCAACGCCTACAAGAATCTTGCGGATTGAATTCCCTGCTTTACGCTCTGTCATGATTGACTCCCATGATTCACCTGCTTTGTAATCTCCATAATAGTGCGCGGGCGCGGCATATCTATAGTGCCTCCACTCCTATAGGTCAGAAAAAAGCGCGCCATAGGCACCAGTGGGAACCACGGGACTGTCAGGCCTTTGAAAATGCACGGGTGTGTATTTCGCGCCTTGTTGTGGGCGGGGATCTGTAGCGCCAAAATTCGGCCACATCGACATCGCACGCTCCGCTTGCGCGGTAATTGTTAATGATGGATTTACACCTAAGTTCGCAGTGACGCTTGAGCCGTCGACAATATGCAAGGTGGGGTAGTTCCACACTCGGTGATAGGGATCAATAACGCCGCCATCTGGCGAGTCGCTGATCACACACCCTCCAACAAAATGTGCCGTGAATGGCGCCCCGATTAAATCACCAATATGGCCACCCGATATTCCTCCACGTTTTGCCGCGATCCTCCGCACAACTTCATTGGCTGCAGGGATATAGGTTGCATTGGGTTTATCGGAATCATTTTTAGAGGTTAGGCGCCATCCAAATATGGACTTCTTGCCAGAAACCGAGAGTGATGAATCAACATTTTGCATCACGAGAGCAATCACAGTGCGCTGGCTCCATCGCCTTACATTGATAAATCGCAATATCAATCTGGGATGGCGCAGCATGATCGAACGCCATTGGCGGCGGCGTTCGCGTGGTTTCTCGCCAGCGGTCAAGGCGGTCTGGAGCAATCCCATCAAATTACTGCCAACCCCATACCGCACCGGCTCTACGTGGGTGTGCTCATCTGGAAAGAAAGAAGAGGTGATGGCTGGACCTTGGCTGTAATCAGTATCGATGTTGGGCATCAGCGCTCCCGTTAATGACTCGCTATTTGTCCGAGAAAGTTTGCCAAGGGTCGAAGTCAAATGAGGAAGCACGTTGCTCTGCTTCATTGCGTGCAATAGTTTCTGGGAATTAAATGTCCCAGCAGCAACGATCACCTGACGCGCGGTAAATACCCGATTCCTACCAATCCATGCACCACTGCTCTTGGCGGTAACGCGCCAGCTGTGATCGGGCTGCTCCTCAATCTTTGTCACTGTATGTTCAGGAAATACTTGCGCGCCTGCGCCTTCTGCCAAACCCAGATAATTCTTAGGCAAGGTGTTCTTCGCATTTTCTCTACAACCCGACATGCAACCGCCACATTGCTTACATCCACTACGTTCTGGACCTTTTCCACCAAAGTATGGATCTTCTGAAGTAACGCCAGGACCTTCTCCAA
>CAIKID010000120.1 GCA_903827345.1 uncultured Actinomycetes bacterium
ATTCCAGCCGGTGGGTATTGCAGGATTGTTGGGATGTCGACCCACGAAGAGCTGGCAGACGAGGATGCGCCACGTGCCTTCATTAAAACTTCAACACCGCGTCGTTTAATAGTTCTAGGAGCTGGCTCTGCCAACCACTTTATTATCGGCTTCTTCTTAATCTTCGTAATTTTCTTTGGGATCGGTACCTCCACCAGTCTGCCGATTATTAATCAGGTTTTACCCTGCATTAATACCGGCTCTACTTCAAACGCTTGTGCCACAAATGCACCAGCATCACCGGCAAAGGCAGCAGGTCTTAAAGCTGGAGATCACATCATCTCGATTAATGGTAAAAAAGTTACAAACTGGAGCAAAGATGTTCTCATTATTCACAGCTCTGCCAATAAGCCACTGACCTTGGGCGTTGATAGATCCGGATCGATTTTATCGATTGTTGCGACGCCAACCGCAGTGACGATTAGCGGCAAAGAATATGGAATGCTGGGCATCATCAGCAAAATTGGTCTGCAACGTGAAGGCTTGGGAACATCACTTCACGATACCTGGAGCTTAGGTTCCAACTTCTTCACCACAAGTATCAAATCCCTCATCTCGTTGCCGAGCAAGGTACCCGCACTCTTTCGCCAGACTTTTATGGGCGCGAAGCGTGATGCGAATGGCTTAGTAGGAGTTGTCGGCGTAGCCCAAGCATCTGCAGCAACAGCGAGCGATCAAGCACTTACCTTTGGCGATAAATTAGAGACCTTCCTTCTTATTATTGCCAGTCTCAATATCTTTGTTGGAATCTTTAACTTGTTGCCGCTACTCCCACTCGATGGCGGCCACATGGCAGTTGCCCTGGTCGATGGATTCCGTCGCCAACGGGCCCGCAGAGCCGGCCGTCCAGTACCAGCACCAGTCGAGCTAGAAAAATTGATGCCACTCACAATTGCGGTCTTCGTATTCCTCGTCGCCCTCTCCCTCATGCTCCTCGCCGCCGATATTTTCAATCCAGTTCACTTCAATCTCTAATGTAAGGCAGAATAAAGCCATGGTCGATCTCGGTATTCCAGCAGCCCCTCCTCCCGTGCTTGCACCACGTCGGAAGAGCAAGCAACTTAAAGTTGGCAGCGTGCTCGTGGGTGGTGACGCTCCAGTAAGCGTCCAGTCGATGTGCACCACGCTGACGTCAGATATTAACTCCACCTTGCAGCAGATTGCCGAGCTCACCGCTTCGGGCTGTCAGATCGTCCGCGTTGCAGTACCGAGCCAAGATGATGCCGATGCCCTTAAGGCGATCGCTAAGAAATCTCAGATTCCTGTAATTGCCGATATCCACTTTCAACCGAAGTACATCTTCGCTGCGATCGATGCCGGTTGCGCTGCGGTTCGCGTCAACCCGGGCAATATCAAGCAATTTGATGACAAGGTTAAAGAGGTTGCAAAGGCGGCGGGTGATGCTGGTATTCCAATTCGTATTGGCGTCAATGCCGGTTCTCTGGATCCACGTCTGCTCGCAAAATATGGCAAGGCGACGCCAGAGGCGCTCGCAGAATCTGCGCTCTGGGAAGCTTCGCTCTTCGAAGAGCACGGTTTCTCCGATATTAAGATCTCTGTTAAACACCACGATCCAGTAACGATGGTGAAGGCTTATCGCCTGCTGGCAGCACAATGCGATTACCCATTGCACCTGGGCGTCACCGAGGCGGGACCAATCTTTCAAGGCACCATCAAGTCGGCGACTGCATTTGCAATTCTTTTAGCAGAGGGAATCGGCGACACCATCCGCGTTTCACTCTCGGCGCCCCCCGTCGAAGAGGTCAAGGTTGGAATCTCAATCCTCGAATCGCTCAACCTGCGCCAACGTAAGTTAGAGATCGTCTCTTGCCCTTCGTGCGGGCGCGCTCAAGTCGATGTTTACTCACTGGCCGAGAAGGTTCAAGCGGGGCTGCAGGGAATGACAGTTCCGCTCCGCGTTGCGGTCATGGGCTGTGTGGTCAATGGACCAGGAGAAGCTCGCGAAGCAGATTTGGGCGTTGCCTCCGGCAATGGCAAGGGTCAGATATTTGTGCGGGGTGAAGTCATCAAGACGGTGCCCGAGGCCGAGATCGTCGAAACCTTGATCTTTGAGGCAAACCGCCTCGCCGACGAAATGGCTGCAGCGGGAGTCGCTTCTGGGGCCCCAACTGTGAACGGACGCTAACTTCCTTAGATAAGGTTCTCGCATGTTGCGAATGTCCACCTTACTGTTGCGCACGCTGCGCGATGATCCAGCCGATGCTGAAGTTGCGAGCCATCGCCTCCTAGTTCGCGCCGGATATGTTCGCCGCGTTGCCGCTGGAATTTATTCATGGTTGCCACTTGGCTATCGCACCTATCGCAAGATAGAAAATATTATCCGCGAAGAGATGGATGCCGCGGGATTTCAAGAGGTGCATTTCCCTTCGCTACTTCCACGTGAACCATATGAGGAGACCAATCGCTGGTCCGAGTACGGGCCTGACCTCTTTCGCCTTAAAGATCGCCGCGGTAACGATTACCTTTTAGGTCCAACGCACGAAGAGATGTTTACGCTGATGGTTAAGGGGGAGTTCTCTTCTTATAAGGACCTTCCACTCTCGATTTATCAGATTCAAACTAAGTTCCGTGATGAAACGCGCCCCCGCAGTGGAATTATCCGCGGTCGTGAATTTGTCATGAAGGATTCCTACTCATTTGATATCGACGATGCCGGGTTGGATGCTTCTTATCAACGCCATCGCGAGGCGTACATCAAGACCTTTAATCGCCTCGGGCTTAAGTTCAACATCGTCTCCGCGATGTCAGGAGCTATGGGCGGTTCGAAATCCGAAGAGTTCTTAGCCCCGTGCCCAACGGGTGAAGATACCTACGTTCTCTGCGAAAAGTGTGGCTTTGCCGCCAACGTTGAGGCAATGGTTACCAAAGTTGCTCCTTATGCCGGCGATGTTGCACCGGCCTTTGAAGTCTTTGATTCCCCTAATACCCCAACGATCGATTCACTTGTCGAACTCGTCAATGCAAAATTTGGCGGCACCATCACCGGGGCAGACACTTTAAAGAATGTACTGCTCATGGCAGATGGGGAAGCCATTGCGATTCTGGTTCCAGGCGATCGTGAAGTTGATCTCAAGCGCGTTGGAGCAAATTTGCCAGGTGTGCAGGATCTGCGACTCTTTGAAGATGAAGATTTTGCCAAGTATCCCGCTTTAGTTAAGGGCTACATGGGACCACAAGATGCGCATGCTCTTGGTGTAAAAGTTTATGCCGATCCTAGAATCGTCTTGGGCTCACATTGGATTACGGGTGCGAATCAAAAAGATAAGCATGCACGTTTTGTTACACATGGTCGTGATTTCTCGGTAACAGCCTTTGTAGAGGCGGCTGAAGTTAAAGCTGGAGACCTCTGCCCAAACTGTGATACTCCGGTCGTTATTGATCGCGCGATTGAGATTGGCCATATCTTCCAACTGGGGCGCAAGTATGCGCAGGCCTTGGGGCTTACAGTGCTAGATCAAAATGGCAAGGCGCAGGTTGTCACCATGGGCTCATATGGAATTGGTGTTTCCCGCGCAGTTGCAGCGATAGCCGAACAGACGTATGACGAGATCGGACTTAATTGGCCGGCCGAAATCGCTCCCGCTGACATCCATCTCGTTGCAGCCGGAAAAGATGATGCAATCTTTGAATACGCTACAAAACTTACCCTTGAACTCGAGGCTGCCGGATTGACTGTCCTCTTCGATGACAGGCGCGATGCCAGCGCAGGTGTGAAATTTAAGGATGCCGAACTTATCGGAATCCCATACATCGTGATCGTTGGCAAGTCACTTTCCGAAGGCAAGATCGAATTTCGTGTGCGCAGTGTCGGCAGCAAGGCAGAGTTCGGAGTCGATAACGCCGTTTCTGAAATCCTTAACGCAGTTCGTTAATGTCACTCGCAACTTTCCTCTTTCTTGCTCTCGCCGCCGGTTTCGCAGGATTTGTTGATGCGGTCGCGGGTGGCGGGGGATTGGTTCAGCTTCCGGCGCTCTTAATTGGAATTTCTAATAAGCCGATACCCATGATAGATCGG
>CAIKID010000121.1 GCA_903827345.1 uncultured Actinomycetes bacterium
GCTCGCCGCCAAGGCCGGTGAATTGGCCTCCGCCGAAAGGTTGATCGCCGAATACAAGACCCAGATCGAAGCCGATCGCTCCAAGACCGAAACCGCGATCAAACTCAATGCTGAGTTAGAGGCGATGAAGCTCCGCGTCGAAGATTTGAATCGGATTTCGCAGGATGCCGACCGTCGTCGATTGACCGCCGAGGCCGAGATCAAGACTCAGATCACGCAGATGGCATCGCATAACGAGAATTTGGTAAACCAAACGCGCGCGATTGCTGGTGCGCTCGCTAGTTCACAGACCCGTGGCAAATTTGGTGAAGCAGCTCTCGAACAATTACTTCTCGGTGCTGGTCTCATCGAAGGCGAACACTTCACCCGTCAACGTTCTGCCGAGCGGAACGAAACATCGGGCGCGATCCCCGACATTACCATCAACTTACTTGGTGGATCCGTGCTTTACATCGACTCTAAATTTCCCTTCGAGCGTTTCTACGAAGCTTTCGAAACCGAAGATCCAGATACCCGCAAAGAGCTTTTAGCTTTGCACACCAAAGATCTTTTAAAACATATCGAAGCGCTCTCCAAGCGCAAATATGCCGAACGCGGCGCCTCCCCCGATTTCGTCATCCTCTATGCCCCAGTTGATTCCATCTTCACCGAAGCGCTGCGCTCTGATCCAGCGCTCCTTGATAAAGCATTCGCACTCGGAGTCACCATCGCAACACCAACTTCCATGATGGCGCTCCTGCGCACCGTTGGCTATTTATTTAGTCGCAACCGCGTAGCAACCAATGCCGCCGAAATTCAAGAGCTGGCAACCAAGTTTCTTAAAGATGTCTCATCGCTGCACGAGAAGATCGTGACAGTGGGCGATCGCCTCAAGAGCACCCTCAAGGCCTATAACGAATTAATCCCCACCGCCGAGACCACAGTTCTATCGGCCGCCAAGAAGATGCGCTCCTTAGAGGTAGTCGGTAAAACCCCGAGCGCTATCCCCGAGCTATCCGAGAATGTGCGCCAATTGCACTCCAAATTAGCTCCCAGTGATGATGATGTCATCGAAGTTGATGAAGTCGAACTCACCCTCGAAATAGAGGATAATGACTGACATGAGTACCGACTTTCGCACCCTGCCAAAGCCCATCAAAGGGGCGGGTTTAACTAACGCCGGCGTCGTTCTCTTGCAATTCTTACTTATCCTCCTTGCAGAGACCATCGAATACCAATTCGGTAAGGTCGGAATCATTACTGGGATCGCACTCATCATCGCTGTCGCAGGCGGTTTTTATCTGGGTCGCCCTGGTACAACATTCGCCACCGTCGTTAATCCACCGATCGTTTACTTCATTATTACCGTTGTATTGATTTCAACTGTGGGTGGTGCTGGGCTACACGTTACAAAGTTTGGCCTTGATCTCGTTACAACGTTGGGTGGCGCAGCACCGTATTTAGTTGTCGCCACAGTTGCAGGCTGGGCTTGGCACTTCTGGGCACAACGCAAAGCAAATAAAGCCACTGAAATTGGCGATGAGGTTCTAGAACCTTAAGACTTGCCCGCTGCCTTTAAATCTTTACGTAGCTCTGGCGGTATTGCAAAGAGCAGGTGTTCTTCACTGGCGGTTACGGTTTCAACTTCGCCGTATCCCCGCTCTGCCAGCCAAATCAATACATCCTTTACCAATATCTCTGGAACTGATGCGCCGCTACTTACGCCAACGGTTTCAACTCCGGTCAACCACTCCTCTTTTACCTCGGCGGCATAATCCACGAGGTAAGCAGCCTTTGCACCGTACTCGAGTGAAACTTCAACAAGGCGCACCGAGTTAGAAGAGTTAACAGACCCAACGACAATGACTAGGTCAGAGCGTGGTGCAATCTCTTTAATCGCAGTTTGGCGGTTCTGCGTTGCATAACAGATGTCATCACTCGGTGGATCGACAAGTTGTGGGAACTTCTTCTTTAATTCGCGCACGGTCTTGATGGTTTCATCAACGCTCAAGGTGGTCTGTGATAACCAGATCAATTTCTTACCTTCGCGCAGGTGAATGCTGTCGATCTCATCTGCGGTATCGATGACAAAAACATTGTCGGGGGCTTCACCCGCGGTACCTTCGACCTCTTCGTGGCCATGATGGCCAACGAGCAAGATGTCATAATCTTCACTGGCAAAGCGCTTAACTTCGTGATGCACCTTGGTAACCAAGGGGCAAGTAGCATCGATGGTTTTCAGATTTCGATCGGCTGCTGCCTTATGAACGGCAGGTGAGACACCGTGAGCCGAGAAGATAACCAGGGCGCCTTCAGGGACTTCATCGGTTTCAGAGACGAAGATCGCTCCCCGGGCCTCTAAAGTCTGGACCACATGCTTGTTATGGACGATCTCTTTACGCACATAAACCGGCGCACCGTAGAGATCAAGGGCTTTTTCCACCGTAATTACCGCGCGATCGACCCCAGCGCAGTACCCGCGTGGCGCAGCTAACAGCACCTTTTTACCCATGCTCCAATCGTATCTAAAAGTATGATTGCGGGTATGCCTGAGTTTAATTACGAGGATCTGCTGCCGATCGGCCCTGACGAGACCGAATATCGCCTGGTCACAACCGAGGGCGTCTCTACCTTTGCAGCCCAAGGCATGGAGTTTCTGCAGGTCGCACCCGAGGCAATCACGGCGCTCACCGCAGAGGCGATTCACGATATTTCGCATTACCTGCGCAGCGCGCACTTGCAACAACTCAAGAATATTTTGGATGATGTCGAAGCTTCACCGAATGATCGTTTCGTAGCACTCGATCTATTAAAGAATGCCAACATTGCAGCTGGTGGCGTACTACCGATGTGTCAAGACACCGGCACCGCGATTGTTATGGGCAAGAAGGGTCAGCGCACCCTGACTTCCGAGAAGGATGAAGTATCTGTATCGCGCGGCGTATATGACGCCTTCACCAATCTCAACCTGCGCTATTCGCAGATGGCCCCAATAACTATGTGGGAAGAGAAGAACACAGGCAACAATCTGCCTGCCCAGATTGAGATTTATTCGGATTCTGAACACCCCAATGAATACAACTTCCTCTTCATTGCCAAGGGTGGCGGTAGCGCCAACAAATCTTTCTTGTATCAGGAGACCAAAGCAGTATTGAATCCTAAGTCGTTCATGGTGTGGCTCGATGAAAAACTCCGTTCCATCGGCACCGCTGCCTGCCCTCCTTATCATTTAGCAATTGTCATCGGCGGTACCAGCGCCGAACACACCGTTAAGACCGCAAAGCTCGCCAGCACTAAGTATTTGGATTCACTCCCCCGTACCGGCGATGCCAAGACCGGGCATGCATTTAGAGATGTTGATCTCGAAGAAGAAGTTCTTAAGTTAACTCGCACACTCGGCATTGGTGCGCAATTCGGTGGCAAGTACTTCTGTCACGATGTTCGCGTTGTCAGATTGCCACGCCACGGCGCATCACTTCCAATAGCGATCGCAGTCTCTTGTTCCGCCGATCGCCAAGCCAAGGGCAAGATCACCAAAGAAGGTGTCTTCCTAGAAAAGTTGGAACGCGAACCCGCACACTTCTTGCCAGAGACCACCGATGAACATCTCGATGGCGAGGCTGTCTCTATCGACCTCAATGCGCCAATGCAGGATGTATTAGCCACACTCTCCCAGTACCCA
>CAIKID010000122.1 GCA_903827345.1 uncultured Actinomycetes bacterium
AAAATACCATATCTCCATTTACCTTAGTTTTCGTAAGAGTTCCTAATGGAGGATATTTTACAAAATTTCTAGCTGTCTCCGCATATTGCTTTGCATTTTGTAAGGTTAGGAACTCATGACCATGATCTTTCCAATGCCTGAATGCATTCTGAACGGATGTTCTATTTTTAGTAGAGGTCCAGATCGGAATTTTTCTATTTATCACTAGTTCAGACAAACCAGGGGTACTGACCTTATGAATAGACCTAGGAATCGGTGTAGCTTTGACAGAAGCTGCAGAGCGCGAGATGAAGGAAGTGCTTTTAACTACACGATGCGTTGCCACGGACTGAACGGAACGTGTGGCGACCCCGCCCGCTACTGCGAAGCCTGTTGCTTGGATAGCAAAGTTTGCAATTTCCGGACGATGTTGATCAACCCATGTATGATTGTGTATCGCTCCGAGGGAAATAATGTCTTTGTCTTCCCTTTCAAACAGGGTTTGCGCTTGGTTGTCAGAGAGCCTCACAAGCCCATGAGCGATAGGTGTCGTTAGCTTAGTCCAAGTCTCCTCTACTTTCTCTTGGTAATCGGGTTCGTATTGGCCAAAATCAATCAGTCCATACTCATCGAGGTGCGTTAAGGGATTGTTATGGACAAACGCATACAGGTTCATGCCGTCGATAAATCCGGCTGGATCGCAAGAGAGCCAGCGACCGAGGTCGGGTTGATAGTAACGGCGGCCATAAAAAACAAGGCCCGTTGGATCGGTGCGCTTAGAAGAAAAACCCCAAGGATTTTTGGCGGGACCGTCAACCCACTTTTCTCCAAATGCAGTGTAATGATAGCGAGTGGGCTCACTGCCATCCGCAGGGAGTAGGAGGGCAATATTGCCCGAAAGATCGTGGATAGGGGCATAGAGTTGTCCCTGCAATTCAAGGGCGACTGCCGCGCCTATTTCTGCATGGGGAGTTTCTCCTAAAATGCGGAGTTCTATCGGATTGAATTGCTCATCAAAGGAACCAATTTCCAGTTGGCCGTCATAGAGAAAGTTTCTTTTTTCCCCATCGCTTAATGTGGCAGAGATCCGACGGTGCAGAGCATCGTATTGAAATGTTTGTGTGCCAATGGGCGTTTGGATCCGAATCAATCGATCGAGAGCGTCGAAGGAGTAGCCCGTATCGCCTTGTGTGAGGGGGTTCCCATTTTTGTCATAATTTATATGGGAGATGATTTGATGGAGGGCATTGAATTCATAGGTTTCGTCTCCTCTCTTTAAGCGACAATGGAGAGCATTATGCTCGTAATCTCGGAGGAATGGCCCTTGTTCAGCAGAGATCTGATAGAGGTCATCATAAGTAAATGAGAACTCTTTCCCGGCTCTTTGCATCTGCCGGATGTTGCCAAGGGGATCTTTGGCAAGGACCTGCTGAGAAAATTGGGGTGCGTCGATAGCGATTGGCTTTGAAGTGGCGTCGTAATTGAAGAAAACCTGCCCCAGGTTGTTTAAAAGGGCAGCTTGAAGGAGATTGCCGGATAGGTCGCGCTGGGTGTATCTATGAACGTATTGAGAGACTCCCCCGCTGGTTTTACGAATGACCTCAGTTAGGTCATTGCCTCGATACCCATATTCGATCAAGCAATCTGCC
>CAIKID010000123.1 GCA_903827345.1 uncultured Actinomycetes bacterium
GCGGCCAGCTCTTGCAACGCTGTCTTTCCATCAATCCCAGCACCTTGGGCATTGGCAGATTCGATTAGAGGGCTAAACCACTCTAAAACTTTCTGGGTTGTACTGATCAATCCATGTTCTAAATAGATGGCACCAACTAGCGCTTCTAGAGAATCGGCGAGGATGGAATTTTTATCGCGACCGCCAGAACTCTCTTCACCCTTACCTATTCGAACATAAGTTCCAAGCGAGAGTTGCCGCGCGATAACTGCTAAGGCTTTTGTATTTACAACGCCAGATCGCAATGGCGATAGGCGACTTTCGTCGAGATTCGGAAATTTCTGGTAAAGCTCTTGGGTGATGATTAATCCAAGGACGCTATCTCCCAAGAATTCCAAACGTTCATTCGTTGGAATACCGCCCGATTCATATGCGAATGAGCGGTGGGTTAATGCGAGTTCGAGCAGGTCGGCTGATACCGAAATGCCGAGGCTTTCGGTGAGACCGGCGGACAGATCAGACCTCGATAACCTGACGGCGGTTATAAGTACCGCAAGTTGGGCATGCTGTGTGCTGCAATTTTGGCTGTTGGCATTGACCGCAGAGTGATGTTGCGGCAGGAGTTGTCTTCCAGGCGCTACGACGTGAGCGAGTGCGCGAGCGCGACATCTTTCGCTTTGGGACTGGCATGGTTTGCTCCTTCTAAATCGAAAAGTTAATCGTTCAAATTGTAATTAGCGGCGACCGCTAGGCGGTTGCTTCCCTAAGAGGAAAAGTATCCCCCATAGGCCCAAAATAGTAAAAACGAGAGAAATCAGGAGTTGGGGCCTTTCCAATCGGTGAGGCCGGCCCAACGGATATCCGCCTCCGCGTGGGCGTGGTCTTCAGGCAGTTCAGCCCACTTCACGCCACAGGTAGGGCAGAGCCCCTCACAATCCTCGCTGCAGAGCGGGTTTACAGGCAGGTTCAGAACTAGGGCGTCGCGAATGGATCCATCGAGATTAATCAGGTCCCCCTCCATTTCGAGGAGTTCATCCTCGTCGTCGACATCTACCTCTTTGGACTTCGGCTTCTGCCGGTAATCCACCTCATAGAGAAAGAGTTCTTGAAAGGTTTCATCAATGTCGAAGGTGACGGGGTCGAGACAGCGAGTGCATTCGCCAATGGCTTCACTCGATACAGAGCCCGTTGCTAATACACCTTGCTCGACCGCCTCTAGGCGCAGATCCAGATAGATGGCTCCATCTCCGGGAACCATCAAGAGCGGAATACCGATCGGCTCGTGCTCGTCGTAGGTGAGTTCATATTCGCGCATCTCGCCAGCGCGTCGTGGCAGATCGTGGCAGCTAAAGAGAAATGGATTCTTGATGGTCATTGCAAATTACTCAGTGAAATCAGAGAGGGTGTGTTTGTCTTCGAAACCTTGTAGTTTTTCACGGCCACGGTGTACAACATCGAGGGTCTTATTCAGAATTACCTCAAGTGTTGCCAAACGGGAATCGATATATGCCTCTATCTCTTCTCGTTCAACTCGTGCATCTTCCTCCACAACCGCCAGAATCCGCTTTGCCTCTGCATGCGCAGCAGAAACAATCTCGGTCTGCTCTATCATTCGAGAAACCTCTTCGCGACCATGTGCGATCAATGCATCTGCACTGGCACGCGCCTCTTCGAGAATCTGCTCTCGAGTTTCAATAATCTGTTGCGCTAACTCGAAATCTTGCGGAAAGGAGTTGCGAGCTCCGTCGAGGAGTTCGAGGAGTTCGCCGCGATGTACAACACAACTAGCAGAGAGAGGAACCCCGCGAGCGTCCTCGACGAGCGATATAGCACTTTGAACGCGATCGACAACTTCCATTAGTTACCCCCATGTACGAGTGCAAGCCGAGCTTTGAGCTTCTCTAATAGAGTCGCTGGAATGTAATTTGAGACATCACCGTTGTAACTGGCAATCTCTTTGACGAGAGAAGACGATAAGAACGAGTGGGCTGGTGCAGTAGACATAAAGAGCGTCTCTATCCCCTTGAGTTGCAAGTTAATCTGAGACATTTGGAGCTCATAATCGAAATCGGTGATCGCCCGCAGCCCTTTGACGATTACTCCAATATTGTTCTCTTCGCAGTAGTCCACAAGCAGCCCTGACCAAGAATCCACACGGACATTGGGAAATTTAGCCGTCACCTCTGTGATCATTTCAATGCGCTCAGGAACTGTGAATAGAGTGCTCTTGGTCTTGTTAACCAGCACCGCTACAACGACCTCATCGAACATCTTGCTCGCCCTCTCGATGATATCGAGGTGCCCAAAGGTGATGGGATCAAAGGATCCGGGGCAGACGACGCGTTTCACGGCAAAACGCTAGCAGAGTAGCCCCCGTAGTAGATACTTCCCTGCCCATATGAGCGCACCTTGATCACTTCCATTCCAGCTGGCCACACGAATGGAGAGCCCTTACTGACTCGCTCAATCGCGATAATCCCTCGCGGCTGCAGTAGGCCACCTTTAACGATGTTCTGCAGCATCTCTTCGACCACCTGATTTGAGAGTTCATATGGTGGATCCATAAAGATAATGTCGTACTGACCTTTTTCGGTGGCGTGATCTGATTCTAAGAACCGCTCGGCTCTGGTATGAAAGACACGGTAAGCACCAGCCGGTGATTTAACAAGTTGAAAGTTAGAGATTGCAATATTCCCCATATCGCCATCAGATTCCACGGCATGGACGACTGCGGCGCCACGCGAAAACGCTTCAACGCCAACGGCTCCACTTCCGGCAAAGAGGTCAAGAAAGTGCAGACCTGTGAGCGATGAAAATTCAGAGTCAAGAGATGAAAAGAGCCCCTCACGAGCGCGATCCGAAGTCGGTCTGGTGCGATCTCCAGGTGGCGAAAGCAGGGTCTTTCCTTTGGCGCTACCAGCAATAATTCTCATGACTATCCCTTATCCACAAATGAACTCGCCTCGTCGGCACGAAGTGCAGCGACGGCCGCAGCCAACTCAGGAGTTCGAGAGAGCGTCGGATCTTCTTCGACAAGTTTACTTCCAACTAGACGCGCCTTCTCAATCAAAGGTTCATCGCGTAGAACTTTGAGAAGTCGGAGATGAGAGCGAACCCCTGACTGCGCCTTACCTAGAACATCTCCCTCGCTGCGTTGATCCAAGTCAATCCGCGAAAGTTCAAATCCATCAAGGGTGCCGGCCACTGCGTTTAATCTCACCATCGCATCGGAATCCTCGGCGGCCGATGACACGATGAGACACAAGCCGGCATTACCACCACGACCTATTCGCCCACGCAACTGATGCAACTGTGAAACTCCAAAGCGATCGCCATCCATAATCACCATCATTGATGCATTGGGTACATCAACGCCAACCTCAATCACTGTCGTTGCAACCAAGACATCGATCTTGCCTTCGGAAAATGCCTGCATAGTTGCATCTTTCAACTCGGAACTCTGTCGTCCATGTAGTGGAGCCACTCGCAGCCCTTTGAGGGCGCCTAAGGCCAGCGCTGGAGCTAGATCCTCAACCGAGGTCAACGGAATCTTCGCCTCTTTTTCGCCATCCATAATCTTGGCAATGGCGCGATCAAGGTCGGTCATACCTTCCGGTTCAATTTCACTCGCGCTAATGCGCGGTGCCACGATGTAGGCCTGATGTCCCTTGGCTACCTCTTCGCGAATCCGTTCCCAGGCGCGATCGAGATATTTGGGTTTCTCCAAAACGGGAATTACATGTGTCGCAATCGGGATACGTCCAGAGGGCAATTGACGGAGCGTAGATATTTCCAAATCACCGAAGATTGTCATTGCCACAGTTCGAGGAATAGGCGTTGCAGTCATCACTAGGACGTGCGGAGGCACCTTGGCCTTGGTGCGGAGGGCATCGCGTTGTTCTACCCCGAAGCGGTGCTGCTCATCAACGATCACTAAACCAAGGTCGTGAAATACAACTCCTTCACTCAAGAGCGCGTGCGTACCAATGACAATTCCTGCATCGCCCGATGCGATCATGGCATTTGCATCTCGTTTCTGCGCTGCGCTCATTGAACCGGTGAGGAGAACTACCTGGGTTCCTGCGCTATCACCACCGAGAGTTCCGGCCTCTGCTAGCGGACCCAACAGTTTTGTTATCGTCTTGAAATGCTGTTGCGCGAGTACCTCCGTTGGGGCTAAGAAAGCCGCCTGTCCAGCGGAATCCACAACAGAGAGGGCGGCGCGAAGTGCAACGACTGTCTTACCTGATCCAACTTCACCTTGCAGTAGCCGATGCATGGGGTGTGTCTGCGCCATATCGGATTCGATCTCTGCCGACACCGCCAATTGACCATCTGTAAATGTAAAGGGCAGGAGCTCTGCAAATTTAGAGACTAAACCGCCACTTTTAATTGTCCGCGAGATCGCCGGCATCGATCGGTATTCGACTCGACGCTGAGCAAGAAGCAGTTGCAAGAGCAGGGCTTCGTCGAAGGTCAATCGTTGGCGCGCGAGCGCAGAACTTTCCAGCGTTGTGGGTGCATGAATCTCGCGCAGGGACTCTGTGATACTTGGATATCCCAGATCGACGCGAAGTTTCTCGGGGAGATAATCGGGAACCTCTTCTAAGCCATCGAGAACGATCTCAACGCATTGTGTGATCTTCCACGAAGGAAATTTGGCAGCTGATGGATAGACAGAGAGAAACTTTCCCGCAAACCCCGAGACCGCTTCGTCAACATCATCACCATCTGGAATCAGTTGGTAGTCGGGATGGGAGAGTTGGCGTTTTCCGTTAAATAGCCCGACCTTGCCAGCGAACATTCCGGTCCGGCCAGCACGCAATTCTTTCTCGCGCCACGGCTGATTAAAGAATGTGAGATATAACTTTGCCGAGCCATCAGTCACTACAACTTCGAGGATCGTCCTTCCACTTGCCCGACGCAGGTGCGCCGAGGCGATCTCAGCGAGGACGGTGGCCTCCTCCCCTTCGGCTAACTCCGAGATATTGCTGAGCTCACCACGCATGACATAACGCCGCGGGTAATGCCGTAAGAGGTCTCCGACCGTCTCCATGCCAAAAGCCTTGGTCAACGCTGTGGCAGTTCTATCCCCTAATTCCTTCTTAAGTGGGGTTTCGAGGGTGGACATGGCGCCATTCTGCCAAGTACAGAGGCTTGGATTCGCCTTTTAGGCTCGTGGGGCGGTAATCTTCCGACCTTAGCCGTACTGGAATTTCACCGTACCTGAATTTAAAGGAGCCATCGTGGCATCAAACTGCGACATCTGTGGCAAGGGCCCGAGCTTTGGCAATAACGTCTCGCACTCAATGCGTAAGACCCGCCGCCGCTGGAACCCAAATATCCAACGCGTGCGCACCCTGGTAGCAGGAGCAACCAAGCGTCAGAACGTTTGTTCTTCCTGCCTTAAGGCCGGAAAGGTAGTCCGCTAACCCTCCTCTTTCTTTAGAGTAGGTGCGTGGCCCCTTTTTCTAACCCTCTTATCTACGCCCATCGCGGGGCTTCCTTTGACCATCCGGAAATGTCCCGAGAGGCATACCTAGCCGCGGTCGACCAAGGCGCCGATGGCTTCGAAACGGATCTGCGTTTAACTAAAGATGGTGTCATCGTCTGCTGGCATGACGACGATATGAAACGCGTAGCCGACTGTGATCTCGCTATTGCAGATTCCACCCTCGCCGAGATTCGAGCCGCCTACCCAATCCTTACCCTTGAAGATCTCCTCCAGATCGCGCTGCAATTCAAAAAGGATCTAGCGCTCGAGACCAAGCACCCGGTCCCCACTCGCGGAGGGGTCGAGCGCGAACTTCTCAAAACACTTGCTCGTTACCAGAGCAGGATTGCAGAGGCCGGAATATCTGTTGCGATTATGTCCTTCTCGTGGTTTGCCATTGCACGATTACGCGGGTCGCACTGGAACACCGTTTATTTAATTCCATTTCGATGGGTTGCCCTATTTAATTTAGGTCGTTCCATCGGACCCTCCGTCGATACGCTCCCGGCATTACATAGAGCAAAGATGGGTCAGCGCAAGATTTTTGCGTGGACCGCAAATAGTGCAGAAGAAATTCTGCTCTGCAAAAAACATGGAGCAAGTGTGATGATGACCGATCGCCCCGGCTTTGCACGAACTATTCTGGAAAGTGCGTAAAGCCCTTATGAACTGCGGGTTCGCCGTTGATACGAACAACCTTACCTAATACCACCTTACCGATTTCAATTGCCTGCCTTGGAAAGGGAAGATGCGGAGAAACTGTTGCCACAAAGACATGATCTTCCCCGCCAGCAAAATCGATTGCCTCATCAGTACGAATTTCTATACCAACACCTGATGCGCGCGCGATATGGAGCAACTCTGATGCGAGCCCGTCGCTGACATCGCACATCGCCGATACCCCCGCCAAAGCAAAATCGCGAGCGGCAGCGTAATCAACCAAAGGTCTGCGGTGTGCCAGCGTTCTCTCGTCGCTTATCCCGGCTTTCAAAAGTTCTAACCCCGCTGCCGACTTTCCGGGCAGATCGTTGATAATCACTAGATCTCCTACACAGGCGCCACTGCGCAGAATTGGATCTTTCACAGTCCCATAAACGGCGATCGAAATAACCAAAGTGGCAGATGCAGTGAGATCGCCACCTACGACTCGAGCCCCGACCTTCTTTGCCTCATCGACGATACCGCGGGCCAGCTCTTGAATCTCTGGGACGCTAAATCCGGCGGGAAGAGCCGCCGCAACCAACAAATATTCGGGCTTTCCACCCATCGCATAAATATCGGCAAGGTTGGCGGCGGTGATCTTTGCACCGATCTCAAAGAGAGAGGACCACTTTCGGTTGAAGTGAACACCCTCGACAGCAATATCAGTGGCCAGAGTAACCTTCCCTTTAGGTTGTGAAATAACTGCGGCATCATCGCCGATCCCAACCAAAACTCTTTCGTCGGAAGAGCCGGCCGATTCGAAGATCGCCTGTACCGCGGCGATAAGTGAGGATTCGCTGGCCATATAAATTCTCTTCCCTTAACCCTAGGTTCTGGGAGTAGCCTAGAGCCCGTGCGGGCAAGCCTCGCCAGTAACTACGATAAGTTTAAGGAGTCAACATGTCAGTTCAGGTTTATATCTTGATCCAAACCGATGTCGGCAAGGCTTCCAGCGTTGCTAAAGCAATCTCGCAGATTGCAGGCGTCACCTTGGCTGAAGGCGTGACAGGCCCCTATGACGTGATCATGCGCGCAGAGTCCCCCAGCATGGAAGAGCTCGGCCGCGGCGTCCTCGCTAAGGTGCAGGCCGTTCCTGGCATCACTCGCACCCTGACCTGTCCAGTTACCTCGCACTAAGGCATGGTCGAAACAAAACCCACAATTCTCGCCATTCAAAATGACGAGACCGACTCTCCCCATTTGGTAGGCCGCTGGCTCGAAGAGCTCGGCTTTGAAATAAGAGTCTTACGTGCTTTTGCAGGCGAAACCGTTCCGACACAAGTTCCAGATTATGCGACAGCGCTACTCCCCCTCGGCGGTCACATGAACGCGACGGAAGATCATCTGCACCCATGGCTCGCACCAGAGCGCGCGCTTCTTAAAGATGCAATCGACCGCGACATTCCCATCTTTGCTATCTGTCTGGGAACGCAACTTCTCGCAGTAGCCGGTGGTGGCCGCGTTGAGCGAGCAGAACTTGGTGAAGTTGGTATCTACTCCATTCACGGCGTAGGAGTTACCGATGCAATTTTTACATTTGATTCAGAATTGCCGGTTGCACAGTGGCACGAAGATCAAGTGACGGTACTTCCGACTGGAGCGACACTTTTGGCATCGAGTGAGTTGTGTGTCAACCAGGTCTATCGATTGGGAACCAGAAGTTATGGAGTCCAGTTCCATCCCGAGATTGATCTCGACATAGTGAAGTGGTGGGAAGCAGAGGCAGACAACGCCTTCATCGATTCCGGCAAGATTACGATTGCCCCAGAATTCGCCGCAGCGGAAGCCGATCTCATCAACGTGTGGAAACCCATCGTGCAACGCTGGGGAGAATCAGTTTTAGGCAAATAATAAAGGGGCCCAGATAACTGGACCCCTTTATCCTTGAGCGGTTGATAACTAGATGTTCTTTATTGGTCCTTTGAACCACTTCTTTACTGAGAGGTGCCACCAGATCCACAAGAGGATCAGTGCTCCACCAGTGATAATTGGCGCGTAGTTCACGGATGTCCAGCTAAACCCCTTGCGGAATGGAATGGCTGAAGGATAGAGCGGCAAGATGAAGTAGATCGAAATAATCACAATCTCTGCGACTGCGATCAAGTTCATCCACTTGTACTTGTTACCCAAGGTCCAGGCACCAGGCTTAAAGCTATCTCCAGCCTTCCAACGCAGATAGATAGGAATCATAAATGCGAGGTAGAGAGAGATAACGCAGACAGATACAACTGCATAGAAAGCAGTAGGAGCGCCAGTTGAGCTCTTCCAGAGTGCAGGAAGGGTCATTGCAACTCCTGCTACAGCTGAAATCAAAATAGCGTTTACAGGAGTTCCAGAACTGTTGACCTTGCGCCAGTGCTTGCTTCCAGGAAGAGCGCCATCACGAGAGAAGGCAAACATCATTCTTGAGCAAGAAGTCAGACATGCGGTAACGCAGAACAACTGTCCGAGCGTTGTGATGAACATAATCAGCTTAAAGAGGCCACCGTCTCCACCAAGAGCTGAGTAGAAGATCGCGATTGGGCTACCTTGACCAAATCGATTTACCTTTTGATCAGCTGAGTTGATGAGGTCAAATTTCGTCGCTGCCCAAACAAATGACAGGAGAAGGATGTATCCACCAACTGCGGAGTAGAAAATGGATTTCCAGATTCCCTTGGCAGCGTTGATATGAGCTTCATGTGTCTCTTCAGATAAGTGAGCAGAAGCATCAAAACCAGTAATCGTGTACTGGGTGAGCAAGAATCCCAACGGCAAAATGAAGTACCAGAAACTTCCTCCAGTGCCAGCAAATCCGGAGTTGTTGATGTGCTTGAAGAAGAAGCTACCTGATGTGTGGTGCTTCGGTGCGATTAAAAGAACACCGACGATAACCGCTACACCAAATACATGCCACCAGACAGAAATGTTATTGATAACTGCCAAGAGATGGTGTCCATAAAGATTGATGAGTGTGACAACTACGATAACGATCAAGAATAAAGCGAACTGCTGCTTGATTAAATCGCCGCCGAAAGAGTTAGTCCAGCTCTTGACGTAAAAACCAAGGAGTTGGTTAATGTAGAAAGTCGAGCCATAACCAACGGATGCCGTTACCGAAACCAGCCCGATCAGGTTGAGCCAGCCGGTGTAGAAACCAGCCTTAGCTCCGCCGAGTTTGGCTGCCCACCAGTAGATACCACCCGAAGTTGGGAAGGCGGAGGCAAGCTCTGACATGGAGAATCCGATTATGAGGATCAGGGTGGCAATTAACGGCCAACCAACGGTGATCGCGAAAGGTCCACCAAAGTTCCAAGCCTGGGCAAATGTGGTGAAGCAGCCCGAAAGAATGGAAATGATAGAAAAGGAGATTGCAAAATTGGAGAATCCGGACCAGCTGCGATTGAGCTCTTGTTTATAGCCCAGCTCGGCTAATCGCCGTTCATCATCTGAATGAATTTGGGACATCTTTGTCATTCCACCCTTCTAGAAGTTAAGGGAAGTCTGCCCGCAAGAGTGCGATTTTGGAAGCACCTCCATGGGGTTTTTACATGAAATTTTCAGGCTCTCATTACACTCACATGGGCCATTATTTCGGGTCATTGTGCGTGCTGACCCGCGCGAGTAGCCTGTATTTGCTCGACCCTCAAAACTTAACTATCGGAGGAAAAGAAGTGTCTCTCTCCCTGGAGCAATTAAAGGCAGATGTAGCAAGCGGCAAGATCGACACCGTTGTAGTCGGTGCGACAGATATGCAAGGGAGATTGCAGGGCAAGCGCATTCACGCGCCCTTCTTCGTTGCTGACACCATTAAGAATGGCACCGAGGGATGTAACTACCTCCTGGCGGTCGATGTGGATATGAATACCGTTCAAGGCTACGACGTCTCCTCCTGGGATACGGGCTATGCCGACATGGGTCTCCACCCGGATTTCGATACCTTGCGTTACCTCCCGTGGCACGATGGCACAGCGTTCGTGATCGCTGACTTCGTCGACCACCACAAGCATGGGGTTTCAGTTTCACCGCGCACAATTTTGAAGAATCAATTGGCTCGCCTCGATGCCGCAGGAATGATGGCGCTCTGCGGAACCGAACTGGAATTCATCGTTTTCAATGACACTTTTGAAGAGGCGTGGAACAAGGGTTACAAGGACCTCATCCCCTCCAACCAATACAACATTGATTACTCCCTCATTGGAACCGGCCGCGTCGAAAAGTTGCTTCGTGCTATTCGCCTCAATATGGATGGTGCTGGCTTGATCGTTGAATCAGCTAAGGGTGAGTGCAACCTTGGACAGCACGAGATTGCCTTCCGCTACGAAGATGCTTTGAGCACCTGCGATAACCACTCCATCTACAAGATGGGTGCTAAAGAGATTGCCGCGCAACAAGGCTGCTCCCTCACCTTCATGGCTAAGTTCAATGAGCGCGAGGGAAGTTCGTGCCACATCCACCTTTCATTCCGCGGCAAAGATGATTCTGCGGTTCTTGCTGGAGATGCTGGTGACGGCATGTCAAAGCTTGGTCGCCACTACTTGGCGGGAATTCAAGCCCATATGCGCGAGCTCAGCCTCTTCTTTGCACCGAATATCAATTCTTACAAGCGCTTCCAATATGGCACCTTCGCTCCAACCGCTCTCAAGTGGGGTCGAGATAACCGCACGTGCGCTTTGCGTCTAGTTGGACAAGGTCATTCCTTGCGCATCGAGAACCGTGTTCCAGGTGGAGATGCCAATCAATATCTCGCCGTCGCTGGCATGATCGCCGCTGGTATGGATGGAATCGAGAATGAACTCGAACTCGAACCTATCTTCCAAGGCAATGCTTATGCCCTCGAAACTTCTCGGGTACCAACATCACTCCATGAAGCTCGCGATCTCTTCGCCAACAGCGAGTGGATCGCCAAGACCTTTGGGGCCGACGTGCAAAAGCATTACACCCATATGGCAGATACCGAATTAGATGCCTATAGCCGCGCAGTCACCGACTGGGAGCGTTTCCGCAACTTCGAAAGAATGTAAGGTAGTTATTTATTATGAGCACATATACCGTTATTAACCCTGCCACCGCGACTGCCGTCAAAGATGTTGCCCTGGCTGATCTTGCAACCACCGATGCAACTATCGCTAAAGCCAATAAGGCCTTTGAAACCTGGCGTCTAGTTAACCCAGGTGACCGCGCTAAATTGCTTCGCAACTTTGCCCGCGTCGTTGACGAGCATCTCGAGGAGTTGGCGCAGCTCGAAGTCCTTAACTCAGGCCACACCATCGGCAACGCCCGTTGGGAAGCCGGCAATGTCCGCGACTGTCTCAACTATTACAGCGCTGCCCCAGAACGCCTCTTCGGTCGGCAGATCCCAGTTCCCAACGGAATCGACATCACCTTCAAAGAGCCACTTGGGGTTATCGGAATCATCGTTCCTTGGAACTTCCCCATGCCAATCGCTGGTTGGGGCTTTGCTCCTGCTCTGGCGGCGGGTAACACCGTTGTTCTCAAGCCCGCTGAGCTAACTCCACTTACCGCTATTCGCTTAGGTGAACTCGCACTTGTAGCGGGCATTCCCGAAGGTGTCTTCAATGTTATCCCTGGAAAGGGCAGCATCGTTGGAGAGCGCTTCGTCACCAACCCAATCGTTCGCAAGATCGTCTTCACCGGATCAACAACTGTCGGCAAAGGAATTATGCGCGGTTGTGCCGATCAGGTAAAACGTCTGACACTTGAACTCGGTGGCAAGAGCGCCAACGTCATCTTCGCCGACGCCGATATCGAAAGAGCAGCTGCGGGGGCACCAGGTTCGGTCTTCGACAATGCCGGCCAAGATTGCTGTGCTCGCTCTCGCATCCTCGTTCAACGTTCGGTACTCGATTCATTTATGGAGAAGTTCGAGGTTGCGGTAAAGAAGTTCCGCGTCGAATCTCCAGAACTCGAAACCGCTGAAATGGGACCACTCATCTCTGCCGGACAATTAGAGCGGGTGCGCGAATATGTTCCAGCAGGAACAGAGATTGCCTTCACCGGTTCGATGCCAACTGGTCCAGGATTCTGGATGGCGCCAACGGTGCTGCTTGCGAAATCAACATCTGACCGTGCATACCGCGAAGAGATCTTTGGCCCAGTCGTTTCAGTCATCGCCTTTGAAGATGAAGCCGATGCAATTCGTCTCGCTAACGACTCCGAGTACGGTCTATCCGGTTCGATTTGGACTCGTGACTTGGCAAAGGGCGTGCGAGTATCCCGCGGCATTGAAGCTGGCAATCTCTCTGTTAACTCCAACTCGTCGGTGCGCTACTGGACCCCATTTGGCGGTTACAAGCAATCTGGCCTCGGGCGCGAACTGGGACCTGATGCGCTCGATGCATTTACCGAGACCAAGAATGTATTCTTCGATACAAATAATTAAATAATTAAAGGAGAGTAATTAGGAATGTGTCGCTTGATGGGTTTCGTCTCTGCGGATGAGCAGACTCTGGTCGAGGCAGCAGGAAAAGAGTTTGCAGAATTTGCTGCGCTCTCTGCGCGCCATGGCGACGGCTGGGGCATCGCAACCTGCAATGTTGAAGCACATCCAGAACTCCTCGTCGAACCTACGAGAGCATCGGTGAGCCAAGCCTTCGATCAAGCCTCTCATAACCTCAAATCAAACGGAGCGCTTCTCCATTTACGTTGGGCTACTGGCGGTTTAGCGATTAATGAAGGGAATACCCACCCATTTACCTATCGCGACTATTCCTTCACCCACAATGGCGCGCTCCTTCCACCAGAATCGATCGACCCATTCATCGACCCAAAGTATGTGGCCCTTCGTCGCGGGCAGACCGATAGCGAGAGTTACTTCTATCTCATCGTTACCGAAATCGAGAAGTATGGCGTTGCGCGCGGCCTGCACTCCGCTGTAAATATCATCCGCAAGAATTCGGTTTACTCCAGCATTAATTGTATGTTCTTAACGCCTACCGAGTTTTTTGTGGTCAACGAACATAATGATGAACGTATTCCACACGGAGAACTACCAGGTTATTACGATCTCTTCTACCGCACCGATGGCAAAGAGGTTTTGGTGGCATCTAGCGGTTGGACGCAAACTGATTGGCAAGAGCTACCAAATCATAAGATCATGAAGGTAGACCGCGCTTCTTTAGCAATCGAGATCAGTGACCTTAACGGGTAACGTGACCCGACCGCGAAAGTGCTGCATCAATAAGGCGCGTGATAACTTCCGAGTAGGTCACGCCTGCACGACCCCATAATTTTGGAAACATTGATGTAGGTGTGAAGCCAGGCATCGTGTTGAGTTCGTTGATGACGATTTCGCCAGCATCGGTATAGAAGAAATCCACACGGGCAAGTCCTTCACAGCCCAGAGCCTTAAAAGCCGTAACTGCTGCGTCTTGAATCGCCGTTTCTACTCCAGCAGGCAGATCCTCCGGAAATACCACGGTTGTCGCGTTGTCCAGATACTTTGCTTCAAAATCATAGAACTCGTGGTTTCCTAGAATTTTAATCTGACCTATCGGCGATGCCTGGGCAGATCCAGAACTTTCCAAGACTCCACACTCGATTTCGCGACCCACGATCGCTTCTTCGATCAAGACCTTGGTATCAAATTCGAATCCATGTTCGATTGCCGCGGCAAGGGCTGCAAAAGATTTCACCTTCGTCGTTCCGCGGCTGGAACCACTGCGCGCTGGTTTTACGAAGACGGGATAAGTGAGGTCTGCAATCTGCGCTGCGCTCCACTCCCCTTTGATGAGAACCACGCCGGGAGCCACTGTGAGGCCATTTGCTTCAAAGATCGGCTTAGCAAAGGACTTGTCCATGGCGACCGCACTTGCTAATACTCCAGAGCCTACGTATCGAATCCCCGCCATCTCGCATAAGCCCTGCACTGTGCCATCTTCGCCATAAGGGCCATGGAGTAATGGGAAGAGAACATCAATCTTGAGCGGTTTACCTTTATAACTAAATCCGTGAATGTCAGCCGTGATGGCAGGTAGGGCTTCATCGACCTCGGGAAGTTTGCCATCCTTGATCGCAAGTACCGTTTCTTGATCAACAAGAACCCATTTACCAGAGCGGGTAATGCCAATCAGAATGGGATCGAAACGTTCGCGGTCTATCGCGCTTAAAATTCCACCGGCAGATATGCAGGATATTTCGTGCTCGGAGGACTGACCTCCGAAAAGTATGGCGACCTGCTTCTTACTCATCATAATTCGGCCAAGGTACTTACTGACATGAGTCGCTCCATCGCTTGCGCTGGAGTTATCGAACCCGTCACCGCATCGGCCATAACTTCAATAATAGGCACTTCTACACCAACTCTGTGGGCCAACTCGCGAATGGCGGAGGCCGATGCGACTCCTTCAACGGTTTTTGCAACCTCCAGGCGCGCACCTTCGATGCTGCCGATCCGTCCAAAAGCTTCACCGAATTGGCGGTTGCGCGATAGCGCTGAGCCACAACTTGCAACGATATCGCCCATCCCCGCTAGCCCTAAGAAGGTCAGCGGATTTGCTCCGTAGCTCTGACCAAAGCGAGCCACCTCAGATAGACCACGAGTAATGATCATCGCTTGGGTATTTTCACCGAGATTCATGCCGATTGTCATTCCAACGGCAAGTGCGATGACGCTCTTTGCCGCGCCGGCGAGCTCGCACCCGATCAGATCATCCGATGGGTACACGCGAAAATATGGTGTTGAAAATAGGTCAACCATTAACATCTGTATCGACGCGCTGGTCGATGCTGCAACCGCACCAGCTGGTTCACGGAGAGAAAGCTCTCCCGCCAAATTCGGTCCAGTGATTAATCCAATGTATGCAGGATCTGTATCTAGCTCTTCAATAATTACCTCCGTCATACGTGACATGGAATCTGCTTCGATTCCTTTAAGTGTGGAAATAATCGGACGCTCTTTAGGAAAGTCAACTTTCCAATTCCTAAGATTTTCGCGCAGACTTTGTGCCGGAATGGCGAGGACCAGTGATTCTCCAAAGTGAAAGGCGAGGCCAATATCGGTGGTCGCCTTGAGATTTTCTGGTAGATATATCCCGGGCAAAAATTTATGATTGCTTTTCGAAGAGTTAATCTCTGCCACAACGCTTTCGTTTCGACCCCAGATCAGAACTTCATGTCCGGCATCGCAGAGCACCTGAGCGAGCGTCGTTCCCCAGGCGCCGGTTCCTAAAACACTTACGCGCGCCATTATTTATTCTTCCTCTTCTTGTAATTTCCGATGCGTGGCAGATCTGATCCGTGTGGATCGAAGATCCCCGCAGGTGGCGATTCTCCCCTGATTTCGCTTAAGAGAGTAGTTACTGCCTTCATTGCATAAGCCGTGGCCTCCACCATCGCTTCGTGATCATCTTCCTTGCCATACCATCGTGAAAAATCTAGCGGCTTACCCGCGATGACCGTCACCTTGGTGCGCGGCCAAAGCTTCGGACGCTTGCTATATGTGGGCAGAAGCTCCGCGGCGCC
>CAIKID010000124.1 GCA_903827345.1 uncultured Actinomycetes bacterium
ATTCGCGGCTTACCAGGTGGTTACGACTCGCTCTTAACTGATGAGAATGCATCGGTTTCCAATGGAGAGCGCCAGCTACTCACCATCGCCCGAGCATTCATGGCCGACCCAGCGGTGCTCATTCTCGATGAAGCCACCTCTTCGGTAGATACTCGCACCGAGGTATTGGTGCAGCGCGCGATGGCCAAACTTCGCTTGGGTAGAACCAGTTTTGTTATTGCGCACAGACTATCCACCATTCGAGATGCTGACACGATCTTGGTGATGGATAAGGGAAGCCTCATTGAGCAAGGCAACCACGAAGAACTCATGGCCGCTAAAGGATTCTATTTTGACCTTTATGCCAGTCAATTTGCCTCTGCCGCGACTGAGTAATTTCAGCCGCAAATCCCTCTCAAAATTCGGAATTTTGACCAGATAACTCTCGCATTAGGCCTCTTTTAGCCTGTAGGGTCAGCCGATATCTCACCCGCGCATCGCTGGATGCTCTCTACTCGGAGGTCTTTACGTGGCGAAACACAATCAAGAAGAGAATGAAGTTGAAGACAATAAATTAGCTTCAAATGTTATAGGTCTCTTTGAGTCCTCCATTATGGGCATTGCTGGCTCGGCGCCGGCTTACTCGATCGCAGCAACGACGGTCACCCTTGCAGTCACTGTGGGTCTCTTCGGTCCTGGAGAACTTCTCTACTCCGGAATTGCGATGTTCGGCGTAGTGATTGCCTTCCATTACATGGGAAAAGTTCGACAAAATGCAGGCGCTACTTATATCTGGGTACGTAATGCGCTACACCCCATCCTTGGATATTTGGCTGGATGGTCCCTAGTCACCGCATCAATCATTTTTGGACTCGTATCTACAGTTCCTGCTTCTACGGGTTTACTTTCACTCTTTACGAGCAATCAAAATACGATCAGCAATGTCCACTGGACAACCTTTGTTGGCGCTCTTATCTTCATTTTTATGGTGGCAATTATCGCCTATGGAATTAAGTTCACCGCGAAAGCCCAAGTGGTAATGACAGTCATAGAGTTAGGCTTGCTCTGGATATTTGATGTAATTGCCCTACTCCACCACCCACATACCCATCACTTTGACTGGGGATGGTTCTCCTTTAACCAGATTAAGGCTTACACCACTCCAGATGTCGCTGCCGCTGCCTTGAACCCTTTTGATTCAAAATACGCCGTAGCTCATGGTTTAAGCGCAATTTTGATTGGTGCAGTTTCCGGCGCCTTCTTCTATTGGGGTTGGGATGTTACAGCTAACCTGAATGAAGAGACCAAGGATGGAAAGGACAATGCTGGTAAAGGCGGAATCGTCGGAATCTTCTTTGTGTTCTTCACCTTCTTATTAACTCTCATTGCCATCAACATGGTGTTGAGCGATGCAACTTTGCACAATAGCAGCAGCATATTGAGTGATTTTGCCGCAGTATTGATACCAGGCTGGTTCGGTAAATTCATCATCGTTTCCGTACTTCTTTCAACGGTCGCGACGATTGAGACGCAGATGATTCAAGTAACGAGAACTCTTTTCTCAATGGGTAGAGATTTCACGATGCCAGGTGCTTTTGGCCATGTGCATAAGAAATTCCGCACTCCTTGGAATGCGACTCTCTTTACTACGGTATTTGTGTTGCTCTTCTTTGTCGGCTCACAATTCATTACAAAGGTAAATGACATTGCACAAGCGGGAGTTTCAGCGATTGGCATTCAAATTTGCTTCTACTACGCGCTTGCGGCAATTTCAGTGATTGTCCTCTATCGCCATTATTTACTAAGAGATTTCAAGACCTTTGTGCTCGTTGGTCTCTGGCCCGCTCTTTCAGGAGTCTTCTTGATCGCAGTTCTCATTAAGGTCATTCCAACGCTCAGCCATCTCGCCCTCTGGGTTGGGGTCGGAACTGTTGCGATTGGCGTTATTCCGATGGCCATCTTCTGGAAGCAAGGTTCTACGTACTTCCTTAAAGTAACTAAAGAGGAGCGCCGAGCGATTCTTGATTAATAGCTC
>CAIKID010000125.1 GCA_903827345.1 uncultured Actinomycetes bacterium
AACAAGTAACTAAAAGGATTCTTTAATTTTGGAGAGTAATAATCGTTGGAGCCAAAGACGAAGACGCCAGGAATCTCAAGTAACTGCTCCAAGGCATCGAGAGCAACCGGGACAGCAGCTCGATCTGCCAAGAAGTCACCGGTGCTTATGACAAGGTCGGGTTTGAGCGCTGCAAAACTCTTGATATCTGCGATCTCGACAGCACGCTTGGGAGTCAGGTGTAGGTCGGAAAAATGAAGAACCCGAATGGGTTGATGCCCCGCTGGCAGAACTGGCAGCGTTGCCTCGCGTAGTCGATAACTCATAGACATGAGAAGATACCCCCATGGGACTCAAAGAGATACTTAAGAGCGATCTCACAGAGGCGATTCGCTCCCGTGACGAACTCAAATCGGGCACTATCCGCATGGTTCTGACAGCCATCACCACCGAAGAGGTGGCGGGAAAAGAAGCTCGCACTTTGACTGAACCCGAAATCATTACCGTTCTCTCTCGCGAAGCGAAGAAGCGCCGCGAAGCTGCTGAAGCATTTACCGATGGTGGCCACCCCGATCGCGCCGAGCGCGAGAAGTTGGAGGGTGAATTCATCATTACCTATTTGCCTGCTCAACTCTCGGAAGATGAAATCAAGAAGATCATTGCAGAGGCGATCACCCAATCAGGCGCCAGCGGGCCATCAGGTATGGGATTAGTTATGAAAATTATTTCACCGAAAATCGCAGGCAAGGCAGATGGCGGCACCGTCTCGGGGCTCGTTAAAGCCGCACTCACTGGAGGAAACTAATGACGAAGTTCGAATATGTCACCGTTCCATTACTGACACATGCTACAAAACAGATTTTAGATAATTGGGGTTCTGAAGGTTGGGAACTTGTACAAGTTATTCCGGCGCCCGGTGGCGGAGATAATTTGGTTGCTTACATGAAAAGGACGGTTGCATAAATGGATGTTCGCGCAAAACTCGCTGAACTTAATCTCACCCTGCCTGTCGCGGCGCTCCCAGTAGCGGCGTACGTTCCTGCGGTCCGCACCGGCAACTTGGTTTTTACCGCCGGCCAGCTACCGCTCGTTGATGGAAAGATCCCATTTATTGGCAAGGTTGGTGGAGCTGTAACTCCCGAGCAAGCAAAAGAGATGGCGCAGGTCTGCATCCTTAATGCTCTTGCTGCAGTTGAACTTGTTGCACCAGTCGACTCCATCGTCAAAGTGGTTCGCGTTGTCGGATATGTCAACGGAGTACCCGGATTTATCTCCGCCCCTGGTGTGGTCAATGGTGCTTCGGAAGTTCTCATCCATATCTTTGGAGATGCCAACGGTAAGCATGCACGTAGCGCCTTCGGTGTCGCTGAGTTGCCACTAGATGCTCCGGTGGAGATCGAACTTACTGTCGAAGTTGCTTAGCTCTTAGCGAGTTGCTTCGAGTGGGTATATAAAACATACGGGGATCCTAAAACAGGCGCATGGGCCTGAGATCCAAGGCTGTTGCTCGACTGTGAGGTGGATCCTCGGATATATAAGGTTGTTGGGGGTATCAAGACCGACTAAAGTACCGACATGATTTTGACGCGAAAATCCATTATTGCCCTGCTCGCAACTTCCCTTCTATGTATGTCGCTTACCGCAAGTCGGGCCGACGATGGTGCGTCAACCGAAGGTGATGGCGGCCATGGAAAGATTGAGTTTCCACTCGTCGGTGGAGCCCCCAAAGGTTTGGTCAACCACTCTTCATTTAAAAATAGCCAACTTGCTGGCGTGGCAAATACATCAGTAGGGCAGTACGGAATCCAATACCACAATGGCCCAATCATGAATGCCGCCGGCGGCGTTAATGTAAATATCATTTGGTATGGCAATTGGGGAACCGATACCTCCAAGAGCATTCTTCCAACTTTTATCGCGGGCCTAAATAACTCTCCTTACTTTGCGATCAACACGAGTTATCAGGATGGAGCAGGAGTTGCAGCTACCGCCAAAGTGAATTTACTGGGTCAGTACTCATATCCAACAACTACCACATTCGGAACAACATTGACCGATGCTAAAATTCTGACGCTTGCTAAAGGAAGTTTGGGACTCGGAACAATCTCAAGCGCTTTGGATCCCAATGCTCTTTACTTGGTATTAACGGCACCCGGTATAAAAGAAAGCTCAGGTTTCCTTAACCTATATTGCGGATGGCACTCATCTGAAACCATGGATTACCTCAACACTATTCCAACTCCTGCAGTTGCTCCAGCCACAGATATGAAATACTCATTTGTCGGTGACGCCGGTGGGAATTCAGCATGCACCGGCCCAACCAAGACATCCCCAAATTCAAATGTTGGCGCTGATGCCATGACTTCTGTAATCGCGCATGAGCTCGAAGAAACTGTCACAGACCCAGATGGAACTGGGTGGTGGAGCACTTCTGCAGCCACCCCTGGTTATGAGAACGGTGACCTTTGCGCCTGGAATTTTGGCAGTACCTCATCAACTGGAACCACTTCGACTTTCACCGGTGCGGTTAGTGCTGCAAGCAACAATGGTCCTTCCAAAACCTCTTCTATTACCTCCGCCACTTACAATGGACTCCTTCCAGCTACGTTAAGCAAAATGGCAGGAGATGCCACAGGAACTACGATTACCTTCACAACGACGGCAACATCTAACTATGTGACCGGCGATAAGGTGACCCTGCCTGCTGGCCTACCAACTGCTTTTGCAACACTCAGTAGCACAGTCCAAACAATTTCTGCCATTTCTGGCAAGACATTCGCTATAACGACCGCGGCCACGCCTGCCTTTAAAAGCGTAACGGCGAATACGTCAGGTACTGTGCTTGTTCAACGCGCTGGTACCACAATTACATATGCGGGTAGCAATTCATTTGCTGTCGGCGATAAGTTAACAGTGGCTGGTGCAGCTATCACCGCTTACAACGTTACTAACGTTGCGATTACAGCACGTACCTCCACGACATTTACGGTGGCTGCAATTGTGCCGGTAAATACCGCCACTTTGGGGGCTGTAACTACGCCAGCCATCGCGGGTCGCGCCTCAAGCACCGCTATCTTTACTTACGCCCCAACAACAACCGCCTTTGCGGTAGGAGATAAAGTTTCAGTCGCGCCATCCGTAACTGCATATACGGTTACGGACGCAACAATCACGGCTGCAACAGGTACAACTTTTACAGTTGCTCTAGTGGTTGCTGCTGGAACTCCGGCGGCTACATTCACTGCAACCGCGACCGATTTGCATACATCAGTCGCATCTCTATACAACATGACTTTGGGTGGATTGAAATTCCTGGTTCAGCAGAACTGGGCTAACCGCGCCCCTAATGGAACGTGTGCGCTTTCTTAAGACGGTAAGTAAGGGCTAACGGCCGCGCTTAGTAACCCGTTCTACATCTGTGACGAGCACTGCGCGGGGTTCTAGCTTCACCCAACCACGCGCCGCAAAATCGGCGAGGGCTTTATTTACGGTCTCGCGAGATGCGCCAACTAGCTGAGCTAACTCTTCTTGTGTTAGATCGTGGTTGACATGTAGACCATCTTCCTTTTGAACGCCAAAGCGTTCTCCCAGATCCATGATCGCCTTTGCAACACGGCCCGGAACATCAGCGAAGACTAAGTCAGCCAAGACCTCATTAGATTTACGGAGACGTTGCGCCAAGCGGCGCAAAAGTTCAAGGGATGTTTGTGGACTCGAAGTTACCAGACCCATTACTGCATCGTGTGCGAGAGATACTAATCGCGCATCAGTAACTGCGGTCGCTGTTGAAGTGCGCGGTTCTGGATCAAAGAGTGAGAGCTCGCCGAACATCTCGCCAGGTCCAAGAATTGAAAGGAGATTTTCGCGGCCATCTGCGCTGGTTGTGCCTAACTTGATTTTGCCGTGAACGACAACATATAGGCGATCGCCCTCTTGTCCCTCTTTAAAGAGAACTTGGCCCTTGTTAAGTTTGAGAGCCACCATCGATGCACGAAGCGCATGAGAGGCATCATCATCAAGTGCACTAAATAGGGGAGCTTTCCGGATGATTAGATCGTCTTCTTTTTGGTTCACGGGTTGACCCTACATCCAGTGCCCACCTCGCTCCAACCCTTGCGCCCTGACCGATCCCCTAGGCTAGCAATGTGAATGAAAGCGTTGAGGAGAGGCGCAAACGCGCCCGTGCTATCTACCGTATCCTCACCAAGCGCTACCCAGATGTGCATTGTGAGCTAGATTTCAAGACCCCCTTCCAACTCCTCGTTGCAACGGTCTTATCGGCACAATGTACTGACAAGCGGGTCAACCAAGTGACGCCGGCGCTTTTCAAGAAATATGGAACTCCCCGCAAGATGGCCGCCGCTCCAGTTCTCGATTTAGAGGAGATCATTCACTCGCTTGGCTTTTACCATTCCAAGGCGCAGAATATTAAATCTCTCAGTGAGCGATTGATTACGGAGTACAACTCAGAAGTTCCTGGTGATCTCGACGAATTGGTGACCCTGTCTGGCGTTGGGCGTAAGACGGCAAATGTCGTCCTGGGTCATACCTTTGGAATCCCTGGAATCACGGTTGATACGCACTTCGGTCGCTTGAGTCGTCGCTTCGAATGGAGCGATTCTCAAGACCCGGTAAGGGTGGAGCACGAAGTGGGAGCGCTTATTCCACAAAGAGAGTGGACCAATCTCTCACAGCGAATGATCTGGCACGGCCGTCGCATCTGCCACTCCCGTAAACCTGCCTGCGGGGCCTGCCCTCTCGCAGCGCTCTGTCCATCATTCGGAATCGGTGAGGTCGATAAGATCAGGGCCCTACAACTTGTAAAGAGAGATGAGGACTTTAGATGAAGTTAATTCTGATCGCCCTCGTCAGCTCTGGACTTACATTTCTCTCCCCAGTTGCCGTAGAGGCAGGCACTGGAGCTGTCGTCAATTGCTCCACAATATTGGTGGCGAAGAGCGTTACCAATGGTATTTCACTTCCCTGCCTTAATAATAAATCACACGTTATCTATGAGGCGATACGGGGACCCGTTGTGGTTAATGTATTTGGCTCCTGGTGCGAACCGTGCAATCAAGAGATTCCGCACTTTTTGGATTTGCAAGCGATGCACAAAGTTTCTATCGTGGGAATTGATGTAGAAGAGACAAATATGCAAGCTGGGCGCAACTTTGTCATCAAAAAGCAGATGACCTGGCCGGTCCTCTTTGACCTTACGAGCATTACTCGGGGGATCTTTGGGATGGGAGTACCGGTCACCTGGTTTATCGATGCTCAGGGCAAAGTCGTGTACAAGCAGATTGGCCTCATTAAATCCACGGCCCAGCTGAAGGCAGAAGTAACTAAGTATTTGAAGATTAAATTATGAAGAATTGGGTAGACGCGATCTTCATACTTTCGAGCCTGCTTTCATTCATACGTGGGTATAAGGCGGGGTTTCTTACTTCAATATTTAGTTTCATTGGTTATATCGGCGGTGGGTTGTTGGGACTTACGCTGGGCTTGCACTATTTTCATTCTCGCGGGGTTACAAAGTTCACGCTTCTCTTTCTCTGCGTAACTATCGCCTCCTCTTTGGGCGAAGCCTTACTCAAGAAGATCGGGAGGTTATTTCATTCCAAGATTTTGTTTGGGCCATTTAAATGGGTCGACTCCCTCTTAGGAGCAGCTTTCTCAACGCTCGGAACGCTTATCGCCCTCGTGATCTTGGGCCACCTTCTCTTAATTACCCCTTGGGGATGGGCGGAACAAAATATTCCCAAGAGCGAGATTTATACCAAGTTGAGTGCCAGGGCTCCATCGATCATCTCAGATATCGCCAAGCGTAATGACGGAATCTTCCACTAAAAAGCGCCAAGATTCACCAAATTTTCTCAGGAAGCAGTCAGTACAAATTAAGATTAAAGATCTAGCATTCACCTCATGATAAAGAAAACAGTTGCCACTCTCCTCTCCTTGGTAGTCATCTCTGCGCTCTCTGGAACGGCGGCGCAAGCGGTGGGAATCACCTCCTCCGCAACTGCTGGTGGAGTATGCGTTAAGGCTGGCACTGTGACACCTATCGGCGGAAAGTCATATACCTGCACCAAAGTTCTCACCGGAAAATTAGTCTGGGTTTTAACTACATCGGTGGTAACTGCAAAGCCGCAGATCAGTGGCGGCGCACGCGGTGAAGGCGGGAACGAGAATCAAGGCGGCAGCAAGGCTGCAAAGGCAACTCTTAAGAAGTACAACGCCTGTCTGATAGCTCACGGCGGAACTGCAACGCTTGCTCTGGCTGGCGTACGGCAGGGCGACGATGGTGCTCGGCAAAAAACGCCTCCAGTGCAACCAACTTTGAGCGCCGCACAGAAAGCCGCAGTAGCGGCCTGTGTTGCACTTGCACCAAAGCCTCGCCTCCGCGTTAGCAGCGGCGAGGACAATTAATTAATCTTCAGATTTTCCACTCTTCAAACCTTCGCCAATAAGTTTCATAATATTTGGATCGGCGAGGGTCGTTGAATCTCCCACCGTTCTATTCTCTGCAACATCACGTAACAAACGACGCATAATCTTTCCGCTGCGCGTCTTGGGAAGTTCGGCGACAACTAATATTTGCTTTGGCCGCGCGATTGCGCCAATCTCTTTTGTAACATGAGCTTTCAAATCCTTGATCAACTCTTCACCGCCGACGCTCGGTATTCCTCCGCGTAAAATTACAAATGCGACGATCGCCTGTCCCGTCATTGCATCATTTGCACCTACTACTGCTGCCTCTGCAACGTTGTGGTGCGAGACGAGCGAAGATTCAACTTCGGTAGTAGAGATGCGGTGGCCCGAAACATTCATGACATCATCGACGCGACCCAATAACCAGATTGCCCCATCGTCATCAATCTTTGCTCCATCGCCGGCAAAGTACTTACCTGGGAAGCGCGACCAGTATGTCTCTTGATATCTCTCTGGCTCACCCCAAACCCCACGCAGCATCGCTGGCCAAGGTTCCGTCAGAACTAGATAGCCACCTTTTCCGTTTTCAACTTCGTGGCCTTCATCATCGACAACTTTGGCGCTGATTCCAGGTAGTGCAGCCATCGCTGAACCAGGCTTTGTTGCAGTAACGCCAGGCAAGGGCGAGATCATGAGGCCACCGGTCTCGGTCTGCCACCAAGTGTCTACGATCGGACAGTTATTGCCGCCAATTACGTCGCGATACCACATCCATGCTTCTGGATTAATGGGCTCACCAACTGAACCAAGTAAGCGCAGCGATGTTAAATCACTATCGGCAGGGAACTCATCGCCCCACTTCATCCAGGTGCGGATCAGCGTTGGCGCGGTGTACAGAATTGAAACTTTGTACTTTTCGATAATTTGAAAGAGGCGATGCTTAGTAGGCGAATCGGGCGTTCCTTCATACATTACTTGCGTAGCGCCATTGATCATGGGGCCATAAACAACATACGAGTGTCCGGTGATCCAGCCAATATCCGCTGTGCACCAATAACCATCGGTCTCGGGCTTGA
>CAIKID010000126.1 GCA_903827345.1 uncultured Actinomycetes bacterium
CTATGACCGGTGAGCAGATAGTTGCAGAGATAACTGAATCTGGGTTGCGCGGCAGAGGTGGCGCAGGTTTTCCTGCCGGCATCAAGTGGAAGACAGTGTTAGAAACCACTGGCGAAGTTAAATATATTTGTTGCAACGCAGATGAAGGCGATAGCGGAACTTTCGCCGATCGAATTTTGATGGAAGGCGACCCCTTTACCTTGATTGAAGGCATGGCCATCGCCGCCATCGCTGTCGGGGCGCAAGAGGGTTTTGTATATATACGTTCTGAATATCCAGCGGCCATCGCAAAACTTTCCGCCGCTATCCTTATCGCGCGCGAGTTTGGGGTACTAGGCAGCAGCGTTCTTGGCTCTCCACATTCATTTGATATCAGAGTTCGCGTGGGTGGTGGATCCTATGTGTGCGGTGAAGAGACCGCCATGCTTGAAAGCATTGAAGGTAAGCGCGGAGTTGTTCGCTCCAAACCGCCGCTTCCAGCTATCGCCGGCCTCTTTGGCAAACCCACGGTTATTAATAATGTGCTTACTCTGGCCAGCGTCCCAGCTGTTTTAGCCGATGGCGCCGGTTCATATAAATCGCGCGGAGTGGGTCGATCTCTCGGAACCCAAATCTTCCAGCTCGCGGGAAATGTAAAACAGGGCGGAATCGTTGAAACTGGTTTTGGAATATCCCTCGGTGAGTTAATCACGGGATATGGCGGTGGATCTCTTTCGGGTAAACCAATTAAGGCAGTTCAAATTGGCGGACCACTAGGAGCTTATTTTTCTCCGAAGAACTTTGACATCGCCATGGATTATGAGTCACTCATTGCGGCTGGTGGAATGTTGGGCCATGGTGGAATAGTCATTTTCGATACCGGAGTAGATCTCGCCATTCAAGCGAAATTCGCGATGGAGTTCTGCGCCATTGAATCTTGCGGAAAGTGCACCCCATGTCGCCTCGGTTCTACCCGGGGTGCCGAAACCATTCAAAGGATTATCGATGGCGAGGAATTTGAGCCGAATAAGCGGCTCTTGCTCGATCTCTGCGAGGTAATGACCGACGGTTCACTCTGCGCTATGGGTGGTTTAACCCCAATGCCGGTAATGAGTGCCATGATTAACTTCCCTGAGGACTTTGAAAATCGCGCGGAGGGAACGAAATGACGCTGTTAATTGAGCCAGACTTCGGGACCCCCCGAAGTAAGCGCACGGAAAAAGTCACGGTCATCATTGATGGAACTGAAGTTCAGGTTCCCGCAGATACTTCGATTATGCGAGCTGCTGCCACCATCGGAATAAATGTTCCCAAGCTCTGCGCCACCGATACCTTAAAAGCTTTTGGTTCGTGCCGTCTCTGCGTTGTTGAGATTGATGGCCGTAAAGGAACGCCGTCATCATGTACAACTCCAGTTGCAGAGGGCATGAAAATATCCACTCAGTCCGAGAAACTCAGTCGCTTGCGCCAAGGCGTCATGGAACTCTATTTATCTGATCACCCTGCCGATTGCGCCATTGGCGATCAATGCAAAGTGCATGGCATGGCAAAAGAAGTTGGGCTCAAAGAAGTTCGTTACTCAGGTGCGACTCACTTAGATCTGCCCAAGGACGAGTCGAACCCCTATTTCACCTTCGATTCAACCGAGTGCATCGTCTGCAACCGCTGCGTGCGGGCTTGCGATGAAGTTCAAGGTACCTTCGCTCTTACTATTGAAAATAGAGGCTTTGAAGCGCGAGTTTCATCTTCTGGAACATCTTTCATCGAATCCGAGTGCGTTTCTTGCGGAGCTTGCGTGCAAGCCTGCCCTACTGGGGCACTCACGGAAAAAACTCTTCTCACCATTGGAACGCCAACCCGCTCGGTAATAACGACGTGTGCCTATTGCGGTGTGGGATGTTCGTTTAAAGCAGAGATGAAGGGCGATGAATTAGTTCGGATGGTTCCGCTGAAAGATGGCGGTGCAAACGAGGGTCACTCCTGCGTCAAAGGTCGTTTCGCCTGGGGTTATGCCACGCACGAGGATCGCATTACATCGCCAATGATCAGAAAATCAATAACCGACGAGTGGCAAAAAGTTTCTTGGGAAGAAGCGATCACATACGCTGCGACCGGGCTTAAGAAGATTCAAGCAGAGCTCGGAGTAAATTCCATCGGTGGTATCTCATCTTCTCGCTGCACCAATGAAGAGGTATTCGTTGTAACAAAATTGGTACGAGCAGCCTTTGGCAATAACAATATTGATACCTGCGCCCGGGTATGTCACTCCCCAACGGGGTATGGGTTAAAGCAGACCTTTGGCACCTCTGCAGGTACCCAGGATTTTGAATCGGTGGAGCATGCAGATGTCATCATGCTCATTGGCGCAAACCCAACCGCCGCGCACCCAGTATTTGCCTCCCGAATGAAGAAAGCCTTACGGAAAGGCGCATCTTTGATCGTTGTCGATCCGCGGCAGATTCCGCTGGTCCGTACCCCACATGTATCAGCCACCCATCATTTGCAGTTGATGCCGGGCACGAATGTTGCAGTCATCAATGCTTTAGCGCACGTGATTGCCACTGAAGGTTTGATCGATCGTGAATTTGTAAACGCACGCTGTGACCTCGAATCCTTTGCGCAGTGGGAATCCTTTATCCGCCTCCCTGAAAACAGCCCAGAGGCCCTCGAAGAATTCACGCGCGTTCCCGCAGAAACTATCCGCGAGGCAGCGCGTCTCTTCGCCGCCGCTCCAAATGGTGCGATCTATTACGGCCTAGGAGTCACCGAGCATTCGCAAGGTTCAACGATGGTTATGGGAATCGCTAACCTGGCTATGGCTACCGGTAACATTGGCCGCAAAGGCGTCGGAGTTAATCCGCTGCGCGGACAGAACAATGTCCAAGGTTCTTGCGATATGGGCTCATTCCCTCACGAACTTTCGGGATACCGCCATATATCCGATAACGACTCTCGCGCCATCTTTGATAATAAGTGGAATATCACGCTGCAATCTCAACCCGGCTTACGTATTCCCAATATGTTTGATGCCGCTCTCTCTGGTGAATTTAAAGGTTTGTATATTCAGGGCGAAGATATCGCGCAATCCGATCCCAACACTGTGCACGTACATGCAGCGCTGCGCGCTATGGAG
>CAIKID010000127.1 GCA_903827345.1 uncultured Actinomycetes bacterium
CGCAAGAACCGCATCATGATCAGATGTATTTTTAAAACCATGCCAATGTCCGCGGTGAATCAAAACGAAATCTCCTTTATGGGCTTCTCGCTCCCCATCATTTGTGTACATGATTCCATCACCTTCAACGACGATCCAAAATTCTTCACAGTTGGCATGCCTGTGACGATCGTGCATCGCACCTGGGGGCATGACCGTCCATCCAACCAACAAATTTTCAGATCCAGCTTTCGCTTTATCGATCGCAAATTGGACCTGCATGTTGACCCAGCCCTCATCTCGGCGTAGACCTTCGACGATCGGGACATCCTTAAGATTGGTAACATATAAATCTGGCTTCATGACGTGATCCCTCCCAGGCGTAAATAAGCTTCATGTGCAACTACGAAATCTTTGTGACCTATACCCATCTCCCGGCAGATATTCATCATCTCATTGGCCGAGGATGCTATGGGCATAGACATTCCCAATCGGCGGCCCTGTTCGAGAACTAAAGTCATATCCTTCTGTTGCACCGCAACATCGGCTAACGGTTTCGCCGGCATTTTGCCTTCCAAAATAAACGGTCCTCGATAGCCGAGCACCGGGGACGCCGCAACGCTATTGAGAATTGCATTGACCATTACTTCCCGGTCAACTCCGCCCTTCTCGGCAAGGGCAACCGCTTCACCAAATGCAATAACTTCAATCATGAGTAGGGCGTTTATCGAGAGCTTCGCCTGTGTAGCCAATCCGCTGCTGCCTATATAGGTAGCTTTCGCACCAATATCAAGTAGGACTTTTTCAACGCGAGGGAAGATTTCGCGATCGCCACCGATCATAAGCGATGCTTTTCCCAGTGCAATTGTTATAGGACTTCCCGAGATCGGTGCATCAACCATCGTCTTCCCAACGGCCTTAAAAGCCGTATGAACCTCGCGGCTCACTTCGGGTTCGATGGTGCTCATATCTAGATAGATGGCAGCATCTGATATTCCATGAATGACACCATCGACTCCCAGAGCAATCTCTCTGACAGCAGCGCCGTTTGTGACAATCGAAAATATAAAATCGGATGTACTGGCTATCGAGGCTGGGGTATCCCCGACTTTCATACCAAGTAACTTGAGTTCAGTATCTTTGCCAGGGGATCTATTCCACCCGGTAACTTCATGACCAGCGGCAATGAGCCGCGGGACAATAACTTGGCCCATATCGCCAAGCCCTAAAAATCCAATGTGAGCCATTGCGGGAACATAACAGGGTAATTTGCCTCTGGATAGGCCTTCCCAATCAAGCCATTTTCGTATAAATTCCAATTCCGCAATCGATTGCAAGGATAACTTCTCATGGATGAGTACATAGCTTCGGCGAAGGCCCATTGGGCACCACGTTTTACAGCCAATGGAGTTCCGGCTGTTGATTTTGAGCGAGTCACTAAAGACTTGCAATCGTGGGACGAATGGTGTTCCGCCTTCTCCAAGGGAGCCGAACTCTATGAAGAGATGGGCGCTGACGCTTTAGCCAAGAAGCACTACAAATCTGCCGGAGCGCATTACAGCACCGCTGCTGCCTTTTATCACTTTGCAAAGTTTGTATTCGTTCGGCATTACGAAGAGATGAAGGTGGCGCATATGAACGCAGTGCGCTGCAGGAATATTGCTATTAAGTACATCGAATTCCCTGGTGAACGAGTAGAGATTCCCTTTGAAGGCGCCAAGATGGTTGGAATTTTGCGTAAACCGCACGGCAAGGGTCCATTTCCTATTGTGATTTTAGTTCCGGGTTTGGATTCAACTAAAGAAGAATTTCTCCCTACCGAAAATTTATTTCTCGAACGTGGGATGGCAATTTTGAGCATTGACGGTCCTGGACAAGGTGAAGCGGAGTACGAACTACCTATTCGCGCGGATTGGGAAGTTCCGGGCAGGGCAATCGTTGATTACCTTGAAACACGTTCTGATGTCGATCCAGAGAAGATCGCGGTCTGGGGTGTAAGCCTGGGAGGTTATTACGCACCACGCTTTGCCTCTGGAGATTCTCGTATTAAAGCTTGTGTTTCGCTCTGCGGACCGTACAACTTAGGAAAGATTTGGGATCAACTTCCAGATCTCACACGCGAGACCTACACAGTGCGCTCATTTTCTAAGAATCAAGAAGAGGCGCAAAAGCATGCTCTCAACCTTACTAATGAGGGTCGCTTTGATCTCATTAAATGTCCGACATTAATTGTCGCTGGAAAAGTGGATCGCCTCTTCCCTTGGCAAGATGCTGTAAAAGTTCACGAAGCCACGAAATCTGTCAGTGAGTTATTGCTCCTAGAGCGTGGCAATCACGGTTGCGCCAATGTTCCTAATGAACATCGTTACTTCACTGCCGATTGGATGGCAGAGAAGTTGGGTCTTTCAGCAAATCTCTAAGCTTTACTTTTTTACCAGACCTGCACTTGTTTCACCCATGTAGGTCTGGTGATCAATATTAAGAATTCTGATCCAACTCTGCTGGCCGAAGGTGAGCGCAATAAAGCAGCCTAATTCAACAATTTCAGGCTCACTAAAGTGCGAATGCAA
>CAIKID010000128.1 GCA_903827345.1 uncultured Actinomycetes bacterium
TCACGGCTGAAGTGCCAATTCTTCTCATCAATTTGCAAGGCTACCCTCTAGAATCGTCATGTGCCGCAGAAGATCTGGGGCTTTCGAAGGAGTCGAAAATGAAGAAGCTCACCTCTCGTAAGTTCGCGAATGTGCTTGTAGCAGGCGCGCTTATCCTTGGCGGTTCGGTTGCATTCACTGCCTCTGCAGATGCTGCCGGCAAGCAGGGCACTTCCTGTGCAAAGTTGAACGCTAAGTCAGGTGTTTATACCTGTATCGCCAACCCAACCACATCGAATTACAAGCTCGTATGGGCCAACGCAAATTGCATCAGCGCTCAAACGGCTTATCTCGGAAGTCTGGCGGATCTGGCCACGTACTCAAAGAATGCCAGCAATGCCACCACCCAGGCACAAAGCTTGCTCGCTTCTTACCAGAATGCATTTACAGTCGCGCAGACCTCGCTTGCTGACGTCATTAACACAAAGGTGTACCCGATTGAATATACGCCAGGTACTCGCACTCCTTCTGTGACTGCAATTGGATATAACGCCGCTATCGCGGCTTACACCGCAAAGCTAGCCGCGGACCAGGCCGGAATAGCTAAATACACCGCAGCCCTAGCAAAGGACGTGGTTGGTAGCATCCAAGCTAAGAGCGATCAAAAATCTATCAATGATTACCAACTTGGGCTCAAGAGCCGTCAAAGCACCATCGACAACTTGAACAAGCAAGTTGCTCGCATTAATTCTTCCATCGCAAACGACCAGACAGCTATAACCACATGGATCTCAACTGTCAACGGATCTATTGCGCAGCAAAAGCAATTGACAGTCCAATTAAAGGCTTCAACTACTTCGGCAAAATCAGCTCGTACGCTGGCATGTAAGGCTGGTTTGTAAGAACTCTGCTAGTTATAAAACTTCAACCGCTACGTACCTGGTGCATTAAGCACTAAGTACGTGGCGGTTCTTTTTTGTATTACGGGCAGAAAATCTATTGTTCACCATGTGGAGAATTAGTTAGCCTCTTGCGATGGCAATTGGAACAGCGCGGGCCTACGCCAAACTGCGCGCATCAGTATTTGCACTCCTGATCGTTCATGTCATCCTTCGTCTGATATTTCCTACTCCCAGCGTTTTTGCAGATCTTTATATTTATAACGCGATAGCTCTATTAAGTACAGCCGTTGCCTTCTTTGCTCCAACGTTTAACGACCATCTAGCAAGACTGGCGTTGAGTTCAGCACTATTTCTCTGGGCTATCGGGTCGATTGCGACTGGCTGGAACGACTTTTACACGCCAACAATCTGGCCTAATCTTTCAGATCTCTGTTACATCCTCTTTTATCCGTTCATATTATTTGGATTGATCAGGGCACTAACGGCACATCGCAAATTTCATTCGTTGGAGCTCCTGGATGTGGTCATCATTATTTTCGGCTTTTCTACTTTGATCGCCGCGCTCTTCCTTAAGAGCGCAATGGCGCACTTTATTGGAAGTTCAACGAGCGTCTTTCTCTCGATCGTCTACCCGATAGGTGATGTCGTCCTGCTCTCCATGGCTTTGATCATTGTCATAGTGCAACGCCGAGCCCTGCGATCGCTGCTCTTCCTGGCGGCCATAGCCTCATTCACAGTTACCGACATTTACTTTCTTTATAAATCTGGCACAACCGGTTACACATTTGCCCAACTAACCGATGATGGTTGGCTCTTGGGGCTGATATTAATGGCCGAGGCTCTGTGGCACCATGGCGGAGAATCAGAAATCAGCGAACGAATCATTTCAAGCTCTATAACGATTGCGATGATTTTTAGTGGAGCGATATTGACTATCTCGGCGCTGCGGCGCGGGTATCTGCCAGATGTTGCGTTGATTCCTGCGATAGCGACTGTCGCGCTGGCGGTTGTCAGAATGGCAGCAGCACTCAAAGATGCGAGAAGCGCATCGACCAATCTCGAACTCTCTCGGATCGATGAATTGACCGGCTTGGCTAATCGCCGGCGGTTCATGACCGAGATTGAATTGTTGGATAATAAACCAGGAACTCTGCTCTTGCTAGATTTAGATGGTTTTAAATCTATTAACGACACTTTGGGACATGGGGCGGGTGACGATCTTCTACGCCAAATTTCTCTTCGTTTCTCCCGAGTGGTTCCGCATGGCTCGCTCTTGGCTCGGCTTGGCGGAGATGAATTTGGCGTGGTAATTCCTGGCGGAGCCAGACATGGAGCTGAGGTATCGA
>CAIKID010000129.1 GCA_903827345.1 uncultured Actinomycetes bacterium
CAAGAAGAAGGCCGTGTAATCAGAGACGCGCGCTGCTTGCTGCATGTTGTGCGTGACAATGACGATCGTGACGCTGGACGAGAGCTGAGATATCGTCTCTTCGATGCGCAAGGTTGATCCTGGATCCAATGCGGAACAAGGTTCATCCATCAAAAGAACTTGTGGCCGTACCGCTAGGGCGCGAGCGATGCATAGGCGTTGTTGCTGTCCGCCTGAAAGCGCGCCGCCATGAGTATTGAGGCGGTCCTTTACTTCAGACCAGAGGCCAGCACGCTCGAGGCACTCTTCTAGCAAATCATCTTTATTCTCAACTTTAAGTTGTGCCAATTTGAGTCCGGCCAAAACATTTTCTGCGATCGTCATCGAAGGGAATGGGTTTGGCTTCTGGAAAACCATGCCGACCTTAAGGCGAATCTTTGTTACATCAACACCAGGTGCGTAAATATCTTCACCGTTGAGCAGGACTTCACCGGCCATTGCAGCAGTTGGAATGAACTCGTGCATGCGGTTCAAGGTACGAATGAAGGTGGACTTACCGCAGCCGGATGGACCTATCAACGCGGTTACAGTTCCGGGCCAGAAATCTAAAGAGACATTAGCCAAGGCATGCTTCTCGCCGAACCAGGCATGCACTCCACGCGCTTCTAGGCCTACGCCGAGAGCACTGTTGCCCGGTTGTCTCTGCAGACGCGCTGCAGTGATATCCGAGAGCGAATTCTTTGCGGCTGTTGTTTCCATCTCGTCTCCCTGATTTTCTTCTGATTCAAGTGCCATTACTTCTTACCCACTTTTCGGTTTCCGAGGATTCGAGCAGCCGTGAAAAGTATGACAACAATTACTAGCAATACCAAGATGCCAGCCCAAGCACGTGTGATCGATTCAGGCGTACCGGCTCCAAATCCCTGCCAAATATAGTTAGGAAGGGAGCCCATAGAGCCACTAAACATGTTGTAATTCTTAGTTCCACTGCCGCCGGTCAATAGCAAGATAGGTGCGGTTTCGCCAGCTACACGGGCAACGCCCAAAATCATTGCCGTAATCAATCCGCTTCGTGCGGCAGGAACAACGACCAAGGCAACTGAACGCCATTGAGTTCCTCCAAGGGCAACCCCCGCTTCACGCAGATCTTCTGGGATCAACTTGAGGACCTCTTGCGAGGTACGAGCGACAGTTGGAATCATCAATATTGCCAAGGCAAGTGAACCCTGAATTCCATTTACCGCTTTAGTTAGCGGAACCAAGATCGCTGCATAAATAAACAAGCCGGCGACGATGGAAGGAACACCGGACATTGCCTGTACTAAGAATTCGATTGGGCGCGTGAATCGACCACGGACTTCTGTGAGATAGAGCGCGGTCAAGATTCCAATAGGAACACTAATTAACATGGCCACAATGACGAGCAAGAAAGTGCCAATGATCGCGTGTGCTAATCCACCTTGACTTACAGGATCAGTAAATGCGTTTGAGTGCATATCTTTGGTGAAGAGAGACCAGTGCAACCCTTTGTGCCCACGAATCCATACTGAAAAAATGATGCTGATTATTGGAGCCACGGCAATAACCACCGCGGTTGTAACAATTCCGCGGAAGAAGGAATCTACAGCGGCGGTCCGCCCGCCTTTTCGCAAACTAACAGCGAAATCGATAATTAGATAGGCGACAAAGAAAACTGCGGCATAGGCCAGCTTCCCTCCGAGGGGTGTCGTAGAAACCAATAGAAATGAGGTGAGCGCTGCTCCCACAATGATTGCAGCCGTCTTAGATCGATCGACACGCGTAGGTGCCCAAGGCTTGCGGGGCTGCGGTGTGGCTGGCTTTTCAACGATTGACATTAGCGACCGCTCTTTCCGGTACGCGCAACGATCCAATTGGCGAGCGAATTGACGATAAGAGTCATAATAAAGAGCACTAATCCCGCAGCCATCAGAGCCTTGATCTCCTCCGGGGATGCATCGCCAAACTTCAAGAGAATCATCGATGCCACGTTTCCGCCAGCGCTAAAGAGAATCTGCCAATTAACCTGGTAGACAATGTTAAGAACTGTAAATACGGCAACGGTTTCTCCCATTGCGCGCCCAAGGCCGAGCATTACGCCACCAACAATTCCGGAACGTGCGTACGGAAAAGCAACAGCGCGCAACATTGCGAAACGTGTTCCACCCAGCGCATAAGCAGCTTGAATTCGATCTAGCGGCGTTTGCGAAAAGATTTCACGAGAGATAGATGTAACGATCGGAATGATCATCACTGCCAAGACCAAGCCAGCAATAAATGGTGAGCGATTTACGTATGGAGCAGGTAACTTAAAGAAAGGAATCCAAGCAAAATATTTGTTGAGCAATTTTGCCCAATATTCCCCTGATGCTTCCAACACAAAAAATCCCCAGAGACCAAACAGGACTGAGGGAAAGGCAGCCATGAGATCGATCGCTGAAACCATGATTTTCTTAATAGAAGGTGGCGCATAAAATGTTAGGTAAATCGCTGCACCCACACTGATTGGCACGCCAATTATTACTGCAATAACCGCAACGATCATCGTTCCAATTAACATCGCAGCAATTCCGAAATGGGAAGCCTTAGGATCGAATTGACCCGCGTCGTTTACTGCCGCCTGCCAATTGCTACTTGTTAAGAAATGAATCCCTTGCGTTTTGAGAGTGTTGTACCCATTTAATAGAAGGAACAAGAGAATTAATCCCAGAATCACCAACGAGGACAATCCACCAGTTGTTACTACGCCACGAAAGACCCGATCCGAGAACCGAGGCTTAGTTGTAATCTCCCGCCTTGGGGGGATGGCCACAGGAATCTGGGTTGATGTTGAACTCACGAGGGAATACTTGACCCTTTTAGGTTTCAAATTATGGAGCGAAGGTGTCTAGAAGGTGAACGGAAAGTGAAATCGACCCTATACGGGGATTGCCCTAAGGTTCGGGTATGGGAAACGAAGCGCCGAATTTAATCTGGGTCGATTGCGAAATGACCGGGTTGGATCTCGAGAAGGACCTGCTGGTCGAGATTGCAGTCCTCGTCACCGATTCACAACTCAATATCTTGGGCGAAGGGGTCGACCTAGTTATCCACGCCTCCGCTGAGGCTCTTGAGGGCATGAACGACTTCGTCCGCGAGATGCACACGACCTCTGGCCTCATCACCGAGATCCCAGAAGGGGTCTCCCTTTCTGAGGCCGAAACCCAGATTCTGGAGTACCTCAATAAGTATGCCCCTGGGGCGGGAAAGTCCCCCTTGGCTGGCAACTCAGTATCGGTCGACCGAACCTTCATCGCGCGCTTCCTGCCGGAGGTCAACAATTACCTGCACTACCGCACCGTCGATGTCTCATCCGTAAAAGAGCTAGCCCGCCGCTGGTACCCCAGGGTCTACTTTGCCGCTCCTAAGAAGACCGGCAACCACCGTGCGCTCGGCGATATTCGCGATTCCATCGAAGAACTCGAGTATTACCGAAAGACAATATTTGTACCCAACTAAGTACAGTAGAATTCCCAATCCATGGTGGTCGTAGCTCAGCTGGTAGAGCACTCGGTTGTGGTCCGAGATGTCGCGGGTTCGAGCCCCGTCGATCACCCCAATATTAAGCAGGACCAGTTCCGCCCGCAGTATCCAGAGCAGTTCTTAGTCAGGAGCCCGTTTTGTCAGAGATGATTTTCGATGTTGTTATCGAGATCCCTTCGGGGAGCCGAAACAAGTATGAGATCGATCATCGCACTGGCGAGATCCGTCTGGACCGCATGCTCTTCACCGCAACTCGTTTTCCCCATGATTATGGATTCGTAAAGCACACCCTTTCACTCGATGGCGATCCTCTTGACGCACTCGTCATGCTGGATGAGCCAACGTTCCCTGGTTGTATCGTCTCTTGTCGCGTTGTCGGAATGTTCCGCATGGTCGATGAAAAGGGCGGCGACGATAAGTTGTTGTGTGTAGCTGCTGGAGATATCCGCAAAAATGGAATTCGTGACATCTCAGATGTTGCCTCTTATGAACTCGAAGAAATTAAGCACTTCTTTGAGGTCTATAAGACCCTCGAGCCAGGCAAGCAGGTTCATGGTGGCGATTGGGTAGGTCACGAAGATGCACAGCAAGAGATTCGAAACTCTTACGAAAGGTACAAAGAGCACTCCTAAAGATCGAAATCAGGGGCAAAATGAGCGTGTGGAGCGTTTTGTCTAGCCTTTAGTGGTGCTGATAGGGTCTGCTCCGCACGTTAGTTTTCCCGCGTTGTTAGCTCAGTTGGTAGAGCAGGTGACTCTTAATCACCGGGTCGGGGGTTCGAGTCCCTCACAACGCACCAAAGTTGGTGTATCCGAGAAATAGATCCAAACCTTGGGCGTAGTTCAAACCCTTGATTATTGGATACATCTACCAACCCTTCGCAATTTCCGCGGAAATGGCCTCTGCAAGAATTGGAACGCTATCAACCCAGGACATTCCGTATTCGGTGTTGAAAGAATCCATGAAGGTTTGTCCGTTTCCAACATCTGCATAAAGTTTCATTACGGTTTCCGGGCCATTGAGTGCAACTAGAGCTTCTGTAGCCAATAAGCCAACATCGTATAGTCGCCAGTTTTCATAGGTATTCCAGTAGATCCAATCGGTGCCGGGATTCAGGTCTAGAAATGTCGCAATCCATTCAGGCGTATACGCGGATGGATTAGCAAATAAATCATTGGTATTTCGCTTCCGCTCCTCTAGGTACTTATTAAAGTCACCGCTGTAGGTGGCAGCACTTTGAGACCATTCAGCCCCTCCTTCCAAAAGCCATCTTGGTAATGATGCGTAGTTATGTGGTGCTTGAATCATTTGAATCGTGTGAGTGTATTCATGGGATTCAAGCGAGCCAGAAGTGTGATTCAGATCCTGCACTCCAACAGCTATAAGCAGCAATCCATCCCCCGCGATGTTCAACCAGGTCGAAGCGCCCCAACAAGTACTGGTCGTTTGACAATTATTTGCAGCGGCACCCGAACCACCAACAGAGTTGTCGTTCAGGCTGTCAAAATTGGTCTGCGCCCAAGCAATATCTTGTTGTGAATAGTAAATGAGATATACATTATTCACTTGCTTTGCCAATGAATACAGAGCCGAAGTTAAGTCCAAAGCAGCAAGTGGCGTTGAAAAACTTAAAGTGGTGTTCGGGCCAATAATGATTGTGGATTTACCTAATACAGATTTCGCCGAAGCAATCTGTTGCGATGACTTACTCCAAGCGGCATAAGAGATTCCGGAAGCTCTGGCTTGCAAGTCTTGAAAACCCGTAGGGAGCAAAACTGGTGGCGTGGGGGTGGGGGTTGGGGTTGGCTTACGGATGGGCGTTGGCTTTGGGGTTGGCTTACGGATGGGCGTTGGCTTTGGGTTAGCCATCTTGACCCCTTTGCTCCAAACCAACTTCTTTCCCAATTTCACGCATGTGTATTTGCTGCCAGATGAGATCGCGGTTTGATGCAATTTTTTGCAGGCGGCTCCCTTTTTAACAGTCGCAGAAGCAGGTGTAAGGAATAGGGTTCCCAAATATGCCAACGTTAAGAAGACAGTAAACCATCTGCGCATGGTTGAAATTTAGGTGCCGCTAAAGATGCCAGCAGAAAGAATTGCCTACTTGTCCAGTCATATTTTTTCGTTCGCAAATCTTGTGCCTGTAATTGTGAAAGCCCATTGCTCTCATCAATAACTCGATTACCAAAACTCCAATCGAGAACCGGACGATGTAATCCACCCGCAATGGTCCAGAGCTCTATCGTCGATATGGGGCAGTTATAAACCGGGGCCGTGAGACATTTATCAGTTGCACCTTGAATGACAAACGCGTTTACATGGGATTTGACTTGCAAAAATATGTCGCCATTCTGCGTAAAACTTCACCCGCAATACCACCCTCTTTTAGATATGAGGGGTAATCTTCAAAGGGTACTTTTTCGCACTATGGCCAGCAATTTACTCCTGACAACAGTCGTGAAAACTCATGAGTGGAACTCCGCCCATATGACCGTGGAGATCAATTAAAAGCGGTGCACGTACCTTCTTCGAATACTCCGGGGGGAAGGCAAATCCGCGACACGAATTAGGGAAACTGTCTACATCCCATAGAACTCTAAACCTCTACTTTATCCTTTGAGTTCTACGCGGGAATTCCCCTCCCAACTGAACGGAGTTGCCCCTTTGCACCCACCTGCAAAGCTGGACAAGAGTCGCCCCTACCGGGCGTTTTTAACCATGGTCCTTTCTCTCTTCGTATCAGGGCTCTCGCTTACTGCTGTCGGAGCCACTCCAGCGTTCGCTGACTTCAGCAGGCCGATCGATGTTATCTCGGTGTCTTGGCCGCACTCAGCGCCGCTTCTCACCGATGTCGCCTCCGTTCGTCGCGGAGTTGAAAACTTTGCTATTCCTTATTGGCAGAACCATGCCGGGATTACTTTCTCTCGAGGAATGGATTCCACCGCCCCAGTTGCAATGGAGAGTGCTGCGCCTTGCGATGGTGATCCAACTGTTAACTACATGAACCTCGTTGCCCAGAAGTTCTATGCCTCTCAAGGGTTGAGCGCTGATAATCGTTACCTCATCATTTTGCTCCCGATGCTGCCAATCAACTGCGTGTGGGAGGCCAAAAGTATCGTCGGTGATTACAGAATTCCTTTTGGTATCACCGTCCTTCAAGATAATGCGATTCCTGATGTAATCGCTCACGAACTCGGCCACGCCATTGGGCTGGGTCACTCCAACTTCATGAGTTGCCCAACTCCGGGTGACTCCCCGTGGAGCGTCTGTCAAAATATTGAGTATGGTGGCGCAGTCGATGTAATGAGCAATATTCAAACACTAGGTCCGCTCAATGTTTATCACCTCTGGCGTTTGGGTCAGTTAAATGGCGGCTCAATCCAATCTGTAAGTGGGAGCGGAACCTTCACGCTAAACGGTGCTGGAGATGCGACCGGGTTGCGGGCGCTTTATATTCACGATGGAAGCGCTGTGTATTGGGTGGAGTATCGTCCCGCTGGGGATGGCTACGCCGCTGGACTTGTAATATTGCGATCAGATACACCAACAGATGCCACCGCGACGATTTCTCCCAATTTGGAATATACGGGTACATACACAGGTGATTCATCCGGGGATATATGGCTCCTAAATCTGGGCGACTACAAATATGCCGGTACGCCGACTGGCTCTCCAACAGGATGGACATTTGCTACTTACTCGGGCAATGTCACCATCACTGGCCAAGAGATTTCCAATCAAGCCTCGGTGACGGTCACTGTTAAACCTGGCGTGAATTTGTTACCGCTTCCTGCGGCCCCAACTGACCTCTCCAAATACACCTTTGCTACTAGCGACTTTGGCCGTCTTTACCAAGTTACACCCGTGCAAAATGGCTTCTCCCTCGCTGATCCCACACTGCAGATTTGTAGCGCTAACTACCCCAGCGAGGCACACAGACTTTCTCGAACTCAAGTCGCTGCAAATCCGATCTACACTTCAAAATACCTCTTTCTCTCTAGCGAAGCCGTTCAGTACGACTCGGCCTACTGGGCGAATCAAGCGCTCAAAGAGTTAGATTTTGCCGTCTCCCATTGCTCTCCCAAGGTCTCTGTGATCAAGAAACTAAAATATTCTGCAGCTGAAAATGTAAATTCTCGGGCCATGCTAGTAACCAGCACTGTAAACAAAATTTCACAAAATTTGATTGCGACCTTCCAGGTCAAGGGAAGGATTTTGGTGGGAACGTATGTTCTCTCCTCGCTGACATTCAACTCTTTCTCCATCAGCCCATGGTTAAAACTTTCACAAAAGATCGGCTTGCGGTTATAACGAGGAGTGTGCAAGCGCCAATAGAGAAATAATCTGCCCAATAATCATAAATGGACCAAACGGAATCGCAGTCTTTCGGTCTGCTTTGCCCGCGATCATGAGGCCAATACCTATGACGGATCCCAGGATGTACGCGGCGAAGCAACTCACGAGGACCGCTCTTAATCCGAAGAATCCGGAGATCAAACCGATCGAGGCGGAGAGTTTGACATCACCCATCCCCATACCACCTTTAGAAATGATAAGGATCGCTAAATAGAAGGCGACGAGCGAGAAGGCGCCGATCGCGCTGGGCAACAGGCGATCAAAGCGATGCAAAACAAAAGCGCTAATGACAATGACTAACAAAGCCTTAAGTAGTAAAAATCCCGTCAGCACATCGGGCAAGCGGTGGTGTTGTAAATCAATGACTGCAAGCGGTAAACCGAAAGCAACAAAAACCATCCAGAGCAAAACCGGAGTCCAAGAATGAAAGATAAAGATTGGGGCTAGAAAGAGAAGGGCCATCCCAGCTTCAAGGGCGGGATAGAGCGCGGAAATCCTGGAATGACAGCCAACACATCTCCCCCTGAGCCACAGATAACTCAGTATGGGTATATTTTCGAGCGCAGTTATTTGGCGCTGACACTTCGGACATCTAGAGCGGGTCCACATGCTTTCACGTGTTGTAAGTCGCGCAATTAACACCGATGCAAATGATCCGAAAGCGAGTCCCAGGAGCAGGAGAAAGATCGCCAAGAACGGAGATGGCAACGAGGCATACACCGTTCTTGGCATAAATATTTTAGAGTCCGGCCACGCTACAACCTTGAATTGAGGTCGTAGAGAGAGGGGTCTTCGCCAAGATTGAAGCTGCAGCAGGTGGTGTGCCAAGTCCAATTCCGTATGATCCCGCGATATTGAAGTTTGGCCCTACAGCATAAATATATTTAAAGCCGCTGGAGGCAGAAGGATCGGGGTATTTAATGTAATAAACCGCGACATCATCTGGAATCTTAGAGATATACCCAGGCACAAGTGGTGATAGCTCTCCATATGATTGACCCGTATTGAGGTCAACTGTGTTAGACGCACTGCGGAATACTGAGGCCGACATAGTCGAACGGAAACTGTTTGGGACTCCCGCGATTGAGGTAATAGTTGAGTCAAATCCTGCGGCAGGGGCAGGTAGATCGCCATTATGCAATACATAGTTATTTAAAGCATTGTAGGTATTGGCTGCATCTTCTGAACACGCCTTGGTGCGAGCGTCTTGGGATGACCCAGAGAGAGCCACCACAACAATGGCAGCAAGTATTCCAAGGATAAGAATTACGACGAGAAGCTCAATCAGGGTGAAACCTGCTTCACCGTTATCACGCTTCGCTCGTAGATCAGTTAATAATTTGCGCATTTTTCTCTCCTTGGCTCACTTTATTCTTATAACGAGGAACAAGCAGCTGGCGCAGTTGTTCCGACTCTTTTTCCAGTTGTATCAAAAACATAGATATCGAAGGGATCTCCAACTTTGGTAATTGCATTGAGATACGCCCCAACTTGTGGTGCCGTCGGAGCGATGGTTGCCTGCGAACTCACTGGAAAGGTTACCGTTCCTTGAGTCGAATTGGCATTGGACGCGAACGAAGAAACTGCCCAAGTTCCATCAACCGTCATTGGGGCCACCCCAGCCACAACAATCTTCTCGCCAACCACGATCTGTGGCAGGTAATCGGTGGCAAAAGTTAAACTCGCCGTACCTCCAGCGAGGGAATAGCTTATGACAGAAAAACTTCCAAGGTGCACCGTAAAGTTCTTAGAGAACGATTCCACAGTGGAATCACTTACGTACGTTGGTTCTAGGGCAGTAATGGACCCGGGCATGTATCCGCCGTGATCTGTTTGGTAACTAGCTACACCTAAGTCAACTGCTTGAAAAGCTGCCTTGCAAGAATCCTGTATCGAGTTACTGCGCGCCTGATTTAATCCAACATAAGCAATTCCCGAGAGAATCCCAATGACAGTTAGAACTACTAGGAGTTCAATGATGGTGAAACCTTTATCCTGGGATGCCTTAAATTTCCTCATAGTTATTTTCCTGCTACCGAGACATGTTGCACTTGCGACACCTGATCCTGCGTGACGGTGAAGGTGCGCTCGACCACTATTCCATTGGGAGACCGCAAAATAACCCTATCCGTTTGCACATTTGATGGATCGCCGCTCGGCAATGCCTCACAGGTGATCGATATATCCTCAATCTGATTAGAAAGACCACAGTTTGGTGCATCGTGCGCCATTTGCAAAGCGTATCTCTGTGCGGCACCTTGGTCGTATTCTTGAATTACATCTGCTACCGCAACCGAAATCTTATTTGCAACCGTTAGTTGATCAACTCCTCGACCTTGTGCATCGGCAGATAGTTGGGTAATCATCATAACTGAGCCCAGAACAGCACCAACTCCAAGCACAAAGATCAGTACAAGTCCAAGGGCAAAGCCCGAATCAGATTTCAGTTGCTTTTTCATCCGATATTCCTTGCTGCAACGATTACCTGCGCTGAGGTAGAGCCAGCGGGAATCGTAAAGATGATCCCTGGATTTGTTGTTAGCGAGGTCAGAAGCAGGTCATGGACACACTGTGCAGTGGTGAGGGTACCTCCAGCGGGGAAGGTAGGGCACATTACTGCGCTATCCCATGCAGAATTAATTGGAAGAGGAAGTTCGCCCCGCACCATCTGCTCGGAACCGGTTGTCTTACCGGTCGAAGGACAGCTCACTCGCCAGAGCTGACCAGCACCGGAAGAGGTGCGAACTTCATATCCAATCGCACTGCCATTGAGGTACTGCAGGGTGAGCAGAGCTCTTACATCTCCGGCACTTTGAGATGAAGTATTTTCCGAAGAGCACTCAAGGCCGGGCTGTGTAACATCGGGTGAAGATGGAACTATAAATCCTTGAGCGTTCTCCATATCAAAGGTGATCATGCGATTTGCATTACCAGAGTCAATTGATTTCGCGGCAATTGCCTGGGTGTACTTTGCTGAGGTAAAGGATGCAAGTGCTAATTGCGTGCAACCTAAAGCAAGAAGCCCCGTTAAACCCACTGCAATAAGGACTTCTGCCAAGCTCAAGCCTTCTTCATCGCGGAATACTCTCATGCGCTTGATGATCTTCATTATGGCGCCGCCCGGGTGATGACTTTATGAAGTGGTGAGCCAGAAACTATAGTGCTGACAATGACTTGCTGCACATCAACCTCTGATGAAACATTTGCAAATCCGCCCGTCGCAGCATCAGCCACAGAATTGGGAACCGTAAAGGTGTTTGCCGTTGCGTCGCTTATCATGAGCATGCTTCCGTCAAATGATGGATTTGAATTGCCCCATACTGTCACCGCAGTTCCAATGTTCATCTGCGGACCGGTATAGGAATATGTCGCGTTAGTTCCATCACTTGAAACGGTTGAAATCTTTGCAGCTTCGGCATTTTCGCAGGGAATCCAGGTAACTCCATTATTGATGAGGACAGTGACCAGCGCGCTAGTCAAGGTGAGACTCTTCGTAGTCTTGTTCGCAACTTCCTGTGCGGTAAAGGAATAACTTGCTGAAACTGGCTGTGATGTCGTTCCGGAAATTACTCCCGTCGTTGGATCGAGAGAGAGACCGAAGGGCAGAATTGGTTCGACGCTCCATGTAACAGCGCTTGTTGCATTTTGCACCGTTAACTGGGCCGAATACGGGTGCACATTAGAACCCGTACTTACCATTACAGGAGCAAGGTCGGAATTTGTAATCGCGAACCCAGGAAGAACCTTTTGCGATCCAACACTGGGATCTGCAAAAAGATATGGCTCGGGATTTACGGAAGAGCATGGGGTATATGGTTGCAGGTTGATTGATTCTGCAAGCGAGTTGAGATTTTGAACGGTCTGTCCTACCACGGACATCTTGTCCGCGAAGGGGCGGGCAACAGCTATGGATGAAATCATAAGGACCCCGATAATGGCCATGATGACGGTCGAGATGACTACCTCCAGCAGGCTATCGCCGCGATCTCCATGTTCCATGTTCTTTACCCTCGAACTCCGCTATATATCCCATACATTGCCGAGACGAGAGCAATTGCAACAAATCCAACTCCGCCTCCGATAACAATGAGAGTTGCTGGTTCTAGGAGGGCAGTAAAATTCTTAAGGCGATGATCTAGTTCATCTGAGTAGAAAGATGCAGCTTGGCTCAGCTGTGATCCCAATTGTCCCGACTCTTCGCCAATCCGAAAGATTTGGATCGCGGCAGATGGAAAGATGCCGGCTTTTTCTAGCGGCGCGGCTAAACCCTCACCCTGAAGAACGTGCTTGCGGGCTTCCATAATTGCGTCTTCGAAAACTCGATTTCCAGTACTGCTACCCGCCAGCTCAAGGGCCTCTGGGAGATTTACTTGAGTACGTACCAACGTTGATAAAACGCGGCAGAAGCGCTCCAGCGCTACCAATTGAACGAGTGAGCCAACAATCGGGAGTTTGAGGGTGAAGCGATCCAAATTGAGTCGACCCCGTGAATTTCTGCGCATGAAAAAGAGTGTGGTGATTCCGGAAACCAAGAATAGAAGGAGAACCCACCACCAATTCTGAACAAAGTGAGTAACTGCAAGCAACATACGTGTAGTTAACGGCAACTTTACGCTCAATGAATCAAAGAAAATTTGGAAGCGGGGCAGAACGAAGACAGAAAGTACGATGGCAGCGACGAAGGTAAGCACAATGAGCACAGCTGGATAGATCATCGCAGATCTGACGGCACGCTTACTGCGCAGATCGCGTTCGAGATAGGAGTTCAAAGTAGAAAGCGCTTCAGTCAGATTTCCGCTGCGCTCGGCGGAGTGCAGAATCGCAGGGTAATAACGGGGGAAAATATTTGGGTACTGCTTTACCGCTTCGCTGAGCTGCGCGCCGCCTTCAATATCCACCAGGATCTCGACAAGGATCTCAGCCATCCGCTTGTTATCCGTGGTCTCGGAAAGGATCGAAATGCCCTTTGCGACTGGGATTCCAGCTTCCGAAAAGGATGCGAGCTGACGAGTGACCTGAAGCAGGACTTCCAGAGATACTGGACGGCCAAATTCAATGTCATACCAGTGTTTCTTATTCGCAAGCGCAATGCTCGATATTCCATCGCGTTCCAAGATGTAACGAGCTTCGATCCTAGTCTTCGTGGCGAGAACGCCTGATGTCGGAGCGCCTTGCACATCGATTCCTTTGTAGGTGTACTCAACTAGTTCCGCCTCGAGAGAGGCAGATCTCTTCCGCATCACCTTGAAAGAGGAGCTGTGATTAAGAACTGTCACGGGCCACCGCCAAAGTTAGCGCCTCATCAAGAGTTGTGATTCCTTCGGAGGCCAAACGAATTGCTTCAAACTCCATGGAAGTCATACCAGATTCCATAGCGTGTTTTCTAAAGAGCGTTGGTTGCGGACGGGTGACCATGAATTCACTTAAGAATTCGTTCGACTCGAGGATCTGGAAAGCGGCTACGCGCTCGCGATAACCAGTATTTCGGCAGGCTGCACATCCCCGCCCTTTTCGCAACGAACCGGCGTCTAGGTTGTGCAATTTAAAAATTTTACGCTCAGCCGGGGTCGCCGCATAAGGTTCGGCGCACTCTTCGCACACCCGACGGATCAAGCGCTGCGAGATAGCACCGCGGAAAGCCGATGCGAGCAAGTGGGCCTCTATATCCATTTGAATCAACCGATAAATAGCGCCGACTGCATCCGTGGCATGGATCGTGCTAAAAACTAAGTGTCCGGTAAGCGCAGCCTGCACAGAAATTCTGGCCGTCTCAACATCGCGAGTTTCGCCCACCATAATGATATCTGGATCTTGGCGAATCACTGCGCGGAGTTGAACTGCAAAGCCTGCATCGTTTGCCTCGTGAACTGGAATCTGTGTAATACCTGGAACCACATATTCGACTGGATCTTCGATGGTGACCACGTTCTTATGGGGAACTGCAACAATCTTGAGAGCAGAGTGCAGGGTTGTAGATTTTCCGCTACCCGTTGGGCCAGCAACCAGGATCAAACCATTATTTGCGGCGAACATCCTTTCGAATATCACTAACTGACTCTTGCTCATCCCGAGCTCAGAAAGTTCGACTGTTGGGCGAGAAGAATCAAGAAGTCGCATCACTACTTTTTCGCCATTGATGGTCGCAACAGTTGCTACGCGGACATCGATCTGTCGCCCTTGAAAACTCGTCGTAAATTGTCCATCTTGGGGACGTCTGCGTTCAACGATATTCATCTTGGACATAACTTTGACTCGGCTAACGATGGCAGGTGCTAGCCGCGGAGGATACTCTCCGTAATTAGTCATTCTGCCATCTATTCGTGCACGTATCAGAAATTTGTCCTGATACGGCTCAAGGTGTATGTCGCTGGCTCGCTCGGATATCGCCTGGTCGATTATCTGCTGCACCAAATCAGAGATAGGTGCATCGTCAATCTCGGTACCCGAAATTATTTGATTCAATAGATTAGACATTAGCCGATCAGAATCTCCGCGCGACGATTGTTCGAGCGACCAGAGGAATTAGCATTCGAGCTAATCGGAACTTTAGAAGAAAATCCATGAATCGCAATCTTGAGTTGTGGTAGCTTCTTTGCCATATATATCTCGACCGCTCTTGCGCGCGCGATAGAGAGTTTCTGGTTATTGGTTCCGCCAGCTGAATCAGCGTGACCATTAATAGTGACCTGGGTAACGCCGAGTTCTCTCAAAGTAACAATGACACTATCGAGGTTTAATATCTCACTGGAACTTAGCACTTGAGAATTGTTATCAAAATGCACGTTGCCGGCTGAAATCAAAGTATTTTGCAGGTAAGTAGGTAGAACTTTGATCGAGTACGTGGACTGGTGTCCGATAGATTCAATCTGCAAATTGTGCACAAAATTGGTAATCGAATTGATTGAAAGTACGCACGAAGTGTGGTTTGTAGTGCATACCAATTTTGACCCTAAGTAGAGATTGTATTCAAGCACCTGAGAAGCACTGGCACTCCATGAAACCTTAGCGCGGTGCGTGTCTAGCAAGACAAAAGTAGGGTGCACTACGGAGGCCGGATCTTCTTCGACGCCGACAAAGAACTCCACTAACTTTTTATTAACCGTAGAAACCACTGGAACTGCGATACGACCGGTCCATCCTTTTACTGCCGTAAACTTAACGCCAGTCTTGGTGATGACGAGCTGTAATTTATTGGATAGAGATTGCGCGACGCCAGCTGTCAACTTAATAATTGCTCCAGCGTCATGGGGAATGGCAACTTCTTTCGTATGAGAAGTAATGTCAGCGAACTTGGTAAAGAGCGCAACGCTCAGGAAGGGAACCGCACGCCGCGAAAATTTAACTGGTACGGCACGCTTAACAACCGGGGTCTTCGGGAGAATTATTGGTTCCGCAACTTGACCACCGGGATTCTGAGGTGTCTCCGTTGGTGTTGGTGTTGGGGTAGGTGTAACTGGTGTGTGATCAGCCCAAAGTGCATACAAAGTCGAGTTAGCTGATGGGGTGTAACTACCTGATAGGGGTGTTCCGGTACGAGTTGTGGACCAGCCAGAGAAGGTGAAATAGCCGTCTGCGCTTTCTGATGGAAGAACAGCGGTAATCACCCCAGTTAAATCTGCAATTGGGCGACCATGACCCTGGATGTCAAAGTGAACGGTGTAGGTGGTAGGCGCTGAAGGAGGCGTCAGTGCTAGAGGCGAGAGCGTTATTACTGCGGGCGCCGAAGCGCTGCCTGGGAAATAGCCGGTGCGGGTTGTTGTAACAGTCACGATAGAAGATCTTGACCGTGGAAGACCAGTCACAGTGATCAAACCACTAGGGCTGATCATCGTCACTGCTCCAATTACTGAATCGGTACCATCCCAAATGAATGCGTTGTCCCAGTTGGTAATTTGAAGAATAAAACCATCTGCTGTCGGAGTAGGTGTACCGAAGGTTGGGTTAAGAGCTGCCCCGGTAGTAGATGTTGCGCTCACCGTATTGCTGCCGCCGGCGTAGCTGGTGCGGGTGGTGGTAATTGTTGCGGTGGATGATGTTCCAGGTGCCACGCCAGTAACTGTCACAAAGCCTGTATCGCTAATAGCAACACTTCCAGATGCAGTAGCTGTTCCTGCCCAGTAGTAGTTGGCGCTGTAGTTAGAGATCTGAACCGTGAAGCCATCTGATGTTGGAGTAGGTGTGCCGAAGGTTGGGTTAAGAGCTGCCCCGGTCACTGATGAAATTGCTGAGGATGTAGCACCTGCAGTTGTGTAGCCCGTTTGAGTGGTCGTCACGGTCACTGTCGACGAGGTTCCTGGGGCGAGCCAAGTCACGACGATCGTCCCGCTACTAATATTTACTTGCCCCCCGGCCGAGTCGGTGCCCGTCCAAGTGAAATAGGGGTCCCAGTTAGTGATCAGGAGTGTGAAACCATCTGCTGTTGGAGTGGCCGTCCCAAACGTTGGAGTATGCCCCGTCGGCGTTATGACAAGAGATATAGCCGGATATTGCACCGTATAAAGAAATATTTCTTGCAATGAATCATCCGTGACGCTTACAGTTGCAGGGCCGGCACACGAAACGAGATAACTTCCAACGTTTAACGGTCCAGAGGTAATAAAAGTTGAAGGGGTAGATACACTCGCAATATTCGCACAATACGCCTGAGTTGTAAGCATGCTCTCGGCGGTAGGGATTGCAACCTGCGAATTGGATGTGTCGGTAGATTGAAATGTCATGAGATAACTCGGAAAGTTAGAGCCATAACCGAGCAGGGTAGGTCCAGAGGGAGATACAGAAATAACTCCAGCCGAAACAGTAGTTAGCTTCTGTATACGCAAGTTAGAGGATGAAGTAGCAATCACACCCGTTGAAGTGACGCTATTGAGACTCCTTGGCGCAATAAATATTCGTGACTTCATTACTGAACTAGATGGTGGGTATTGATAAGCCATTGCTACATTCACGTGAGGGCCAACCATAAGTACAGAGCACACTGACGCAACTACAAAACTTCGAGCACATTGACTCGCTGCCTTAAAAATTCTCATAGCTTATTTATAGTGGGTGGCACTAACCCCACTTAGTCATCTGATGGGCATTGTATCTAGAAAATAGTCAATTAAAAATGACCATTTTTTGCAAGTCTAAACCTCTAAATGATCTTCTGGCGGAGAGCTTCTTGAGCAGCCGCCCGGCGACCGGTCACATTCAAAACTTGGTACATCTTCATGGTCTCTTGACGAACTGTCGAAACGCTATATCCAAGATCCGCTGCAATTTCGAAGTTGGTCTTTCCTTCAATCAGTCCCTCAAGAATCTGCAGTTGACGACCTGTCATAGTGCTTGTGCGCACCGTCTGGGTACTCGATCCGCTAAATGAATCGCGAAGAGTGGCGTAATCAGCCTCGCCCTGCGGTGCAGCAGTGCTGACCTCGGCGGACTCTGTGCGGCTCTTAGAGGTTAAGTTAACAAAGAGCGCAATAGCTATTCCAATATGTGAGGCAAGTAGGCCAATCTCTTCAGTTTTACGCTGCGGCAAGTCAAAACCAACCGAAAGAGCGCCCGAAACCATGCCACGCGACCTAAAGGGAATTACCACCGTGGTCGAGTTGCGATTCCAATAAAACTTCTCTTGGCAACCTAGCAACTTTGAAAAATCATTGGTGCTTTGACGCCACTGTGCTGGGGTAAGAGTCTTTGATGCATGACCTACCGACGAGATATATCCATAATCTGAAAGAACTGTCAGTGAATCATCAACACCAAATTGCACGATCTTGCTCTTCGAAGGTTGATACTGATGTAGATAGGCAAGCACAATTCCGCGACAAATATCATCTAATTTTGGTTCGCTATTCAACCAGTCTAATAAACTTAAAACTGAGAGCGAGAAGGAGTTACTAGTAGGCGAATCATTTAGTCCGGCGTCGCGAGGGCTAATTTTATCCACCTCCGCTCGTCAAACTCACATTTTGTGAGGGGTTCAGAATAACCCAATACATGACCAGACAACAAGTGAAAAACCGAGTGACAGCACTAATTACAACTATGTAATTCAGCGTGCAGAACATCCAAAGTGGTCCAAAATAAAAGATTCATTTAGATTTATCGCCTATTGTTCCGCAACGCTCTCCATTAATTCACGAGATCGGTCAATGTCCGTCTAAAAATCTTTGACCATTTAACATTTTTTTGGATGATAAATGAACACATCAAGACTAGGCGACTCGTTATAAATCTCTCATGGCTAGTTTCCCTGCACGATCTTTAGGAGTTCCCATGCGTAAAAATATTAAGTTGGCGCGTTTGCAATCGGTTGCGCTAGTAACTGTTGTCGCCACAATTTTTGGATCCCAGGGAGCCACCTATGGCCTCGCCCCATTACTGAGCAAAACTAGCGCGACAGTTACTCAACCTGCAGCTGCCCATCTCTCTGCACTTCCTACATCTATTAAACCGAAGGCAGCCAATATCTTTTCGATGGGCATGCCGGGAATGAGTCCGCTCGATCCTTACACTCCTACAACCGCAACACCAGATTACTTCGGAACTGTTGATCCTGTTTCTGGTTATCCAGTTGGAAACTTTGCAAATAGCCCGCTTCCAACAAGTGTATTGATTCAAGGTCCGGGCTCGGGCGCAATGTATATAGCCGAGTATTATCCAATGAGTGATAAAACTGGACATGCGGGACAGATCGAGAAATTCGATATGGTCAATCCTGGTTACGGGTACGACGTAACAACCTTCATTTCGGTCATCGGTGGCGGTGGCGTCGGAGGACGCGGTGGTAATCTCACATTCGACAGTGCTGGTGGCATAACTTCAATCGCGGTGGTCAATCCCGGAAATGCATATGGCTCAGCCAATGGAATACGTAAGTTTGTGCAAGATCTTCCTGACTTAGCTGTAGCGACTCCTACACAAACAGCTGCCGTCAAAACTTTCGGAAATCCAAACTTTATTCCGGCTTCTGAATCGTATGAAATCGCTGCCCTAAGAACCAAGTGGCAGTTCAGCCCAGATTTAGGAATGACGGACGTTAATCTCTACGCACAAGTTGACACCACTCACACAGGAACAAACTGTCCAACGAATGAATTGAACTGGAGATACCCAGATGGTTCTTTCATAGTGAATGGGGGCGGTCAATTAGTCTGCTTTATTCAAACGAATTTTAGCTCAACACGCGCATTGGCTCCCTTTAGCTATCTTGGACCAACAATCGTTGCAAACCAAGGAGTCCCAGTTCGCGTAACGTTTGACAACTATCTACCGTCTGGAAATATGGCTTGCACTGTTGCTGGCGGGACCATTTTGCAGAATGTGACAACGAATGTTAATAAGTGCGGTGGAGACTTGTTCTTGCCCGTTGATCCATCGACCATGGGAGCCGGTGAGGGCCCCAATGGCGGCTTCTTCTCAACAAACCGTGCAACAATTCACATGCATGGTGGAGTAACTCCTTGGATCAGCGATGGAACAAATGATCAATGGGTTAGCCCTGCCTCTTCGCAGGAGCAATATCCTGCTGGAGTTAGCACCCGTTACGTTCCCGATATGTGGTACACGAAAAGTGGTACTTCAATCGATTCATGTTACGGATATATTTATTGTTATACATCTACAACTGCTATTGGTGTCTACCAAGGTGGCGATACCAAGACCATACCTACTGGTTTCAAATTAGCTACTTCTAGTGATTCGAACTACCCATCCACCAATCCTGGCAACGGTCGAATGACTTTCTACTATACAAATCAACAGACAGCTAGATTGATGTTTTATCATGATCACTCTGACGGAATTACACGCCTGAATGTATATGCCGGACTTGTAGCTGGCTTCTTATTGCATGACACTCAAGAGGGCAAGGTAATGGTGGCTGCCGGTGTTCGCGATGCAGGTGCACCAAACACAGTTAATGCCGCGCAAGAGAAGGTCCTCGTCATTCAAGATAAGACATTCGTGGCTGCACCTTCACAACTCCAATTGCAAGATCCAACTTGGAATACGGCGGCATGGGGTGGCTACGGAAATATGTGGTTCCCACACGTCTACGAGCCAAACCAAAACCCAGCCCTGAATCCGTCAAATAGCTCATCACCTGGTGCACTGCCTACCGGCCGATGGGACTATGGCCCATGGTTCTGGCCAGCTGTGACAACTAACATGTTTGGACCGGTTTCTAACCCGCTTTATACGGGTCCATGTGGCCCGGGAGTTTCTTCTTGCGAAAATGCATTGAATCCAGGCACTCCAAACGTCACGGCGACGCCAGAGGCGTTTAACGATTCAATGACAGTCAATGGAGTCTCATATCCTGTTATGCATGCAGCCCCTAAGGTCTACCGCTTGCAGATCCTTAACGGCAGCGATGATCGATCACTCAGCCTCAGCATTTACTATGCAAAATCTGACCCATCAAATCCAAACGCTAATCACTGCACGGGAGCACTCTGGACAAATCCAACAACGGATAAGATTCCAAATTGCGGCGATGCAGGTGAAGTCTCAATGGTTCCGGCGATTCCTAATACGCCTGGCACCCAGGGATTAGTTTTTCCAGATCAATTACAGAATCACTTTGGCGGCATGGTTCCGGATATGCGTACTGCAGGTCCACCAATAGTTGAACTATCATCCGAAGGCGGAGTATTGCCTGAGGCTTCTGTCTTCCCAGCCAACCCAATCGGTTTTCAATTTAATAACCAGATGATCACAGTTACCAACGTCCTAGAGCATGCTCTTGTCCTTGGACCAGCACAACGAGCCGATATCTTGGTTGATTTGACCAACGTCCCTGTCGGTTCAACTTTGATTCTCTATAACGATGCGCCAGCACCATTCCCTGGTTGGGATCCGCGCTTTGATTACTTCACTGGAATGCCAGATCAAACTGGATCAGGCGGAGCCCCTACCGTAATTCCTGGATATGCCCCAAACACCCGCACGATTATGCAGATTAAAGTTGACCAGACAACATCAACTCCGGCGACTTCGATATTTGACTCAAATGGTGATGTAATTGCGGGCCTTACCGATGCAATTCATGCTGATTACAAGGCCTCTCAAGATGCACCAGTTGTGGCACAAATCGGATATGACGCCGCTTTAGGTACCACTACCCCTTTCGATACTTACCCAATTAGCGGTGATGTGTCAGCTCAAGTCACTTCGACTGGAGTTGCCTCAATTTTGGTAAATCAGAGTACTTTGCTGTCAGGTCATGGGACCCCGAGGGTTCTCATTGGTGACCAAATAAGTGCGACCACCCTCGAAAGTTTAGGCGGAAATGGGAACGGAGCACGTGGCGTAGTATCCCGCGCACCGTCTGACGGAATCGGAAGCGTTACTCCACCAATAACGACTTACACAACGGCTCCAACCGTAACTGGCATCACTCCTGCCCCAACTGGAAACGGTGCGAGAACGGCCGTAATTAAGAGTTCAATAGTCGGCTCGAATAACCTCACTGGTGCCACCGTTGCAACTAACTCGGGTTATACCTCAACTCCGAATGTGACTGTCACTGGTGCCGCAAGCGTGCCTGCGATTGCGACTGCAGTTTTGAATCCCGTAGGTATTGCAAGTTTCTCCATCGCCGCCGGCGGAATTTTCACCAGAACTCCACTTGTGACAATTACCGGGCCTACTTCTACCGTACATACTCAAACTGCGGTTGCGGTTCTCGCGCCTTCTCCTTTGGCGGCAGTTAATGTCGTTAATGGCGGGCTCTACACGAGTGCACCTAGTCTCACAATCGGCGGCGGTATCTCTCCCGCCGATGCAACGGCCTACCTATCGACATCAGTCGCAGCCTTGACTGTTACTAATCCTGGCGTCTGCACAATCACAGGCGCATTTAACGCCGGTTCCAGCTACTTCCAAATTGGCTTTACAGGTGGAGGGGCTGGAGGCGGCGCGCCATCTACAGTGGCGACCGCCGTTGGCAATTCATATGTGAACGGAAACAGAATTACTCTGCGATCAATTAGCATCATCTTCGGTGGGGGTGGTTATTCATCGCCTCCAACTGTAAGCATCCAGCCGGTCGGAATGAGCTGCACCACTACACCGCTGGCGCTAGCTCGACTTAAGCCTGGGCCAGTTGTTGGGGTAACGTTAAATCCTTTGCAGTTGGGATCCTTTAATTCCGACCCAACAATTTCCGTGAGTGGTTCTGGCGGGGCTACATTTGCCACCGTTCTTCAACCTACTCCAGTCGCAAGTATCACCTTGACAGGTCAAACTGTCGCGGATTTCACTGGTACTCCGACAGTCAATTTTGATATTCCAAGTGCTGCAACTGTGTTGGTCAACTTGGTACCAACTTCGGTCGCATCGATCACCATTCAATCGGGTACTGGGCTTGGCTATACATCCATACCTACATACACGATTGACGCTCCTTCGAGCGCCGGTGGTGTGACGGCTACGGCAACCGCGGTTATGGGTGGTACGGGCTTGCTCACATTTACCGTCCTGGATCCAGGAGCGGGCTACGGCGCTGGGCCTTATACGGTTCAACTCTCAGATTCAACTACCGCAACAGCTCTCACTGGAGCTGGCCAGATCTCAATCACTGTCACAAACCCTGGCACCGGCTATTTAACTGCTCCAACAGTTGAGTTGCTATATCCAGATGGGACAACTGATACGACCTCTGCAACGGCGACACTGAGTAGTCAGCTCGTCAACTTAGCCTTCCATGCAACAGGTATCCAAGAGCTCTTTGACCTGGATTATGGTCGCATGAATGCAATCATGTCCTCGGAAGTTCCATTTACGAACTTTAACAACCAGACAACACTTCCTTGGTCTAGCGTTGATGCCCCAACAGAAATCATCAATACAAACCTGCCTGATCAACTCATCGCTAATGGCGGACAACCTGTTGATGCACTTCCTGATGGAACTCAAATCTGGCGCTTTACCCATAACGGCGTCGATACTCACTACATCCATTTCCATATGTTCAATGTGCAGGTCTTGGCCATCCTTGGCTGGGATGGAACGAACCAACCGCTTCCTGCATATGACCTGGGATGGCGTGACACAGTTCAGATGGATCAGCTAACAACTGTCTATATAGCTATCAAACCGATCGTTCCAATGGTTCCTTGGCAGCTTCCTAACAGCATTCGGCCATCCAATCCACAAACGACGATGTTCGAGGCAAATGGCACATCGCCTATTACCACCCAAGATCCGATGATGTCCGCCTTCGATCCAACAAATGCAGGCGTTACGGCCACCAATGCACTCGTTAACTTTGGTTGGGAATATATGTTCCACTGCCACATCTTGGGTCATGAAGAGGGTGACATGATGCGTCCAATTCCAGTTGGAGTTGTTATGACAGCCCCGACAGCTGTGACGACGCAATTTGTAGCTGCAACCCTCACGGTCGGTGCTCATGTTGATGTTTCCTTTGTGGATAACTCAATCAACGAAAGTGGTTTCATACTCCAGCGTCGCGTATCAGCGAACGATCCTTGGGTCAAGGTTGCTGCTGCCAATCGACCAGCTCCAACATGGGACAACATCAATCAGTTGATTATCGACTCTGGTCTAACTACTGGATCGACGGAGACGCTGACAGATTCGGTGACTTTAACTGACACGAAAACCTTCGCTACGGGTATGAGTTACCAGTACCGCGTGCTTGCAGTGGACGTGATAGGCAGAACCGGTTTGGGAGCTTTCCCATCCGACACTGTTCAGTCAGATCCATCCAACCTCGTTTATGTCAAGATTTAATAGGAAGCAGAGAATAATGAATATCAATACCGACGCATTAGGCGGCAAGAAGTTACTAACAGTAGTTCTTGCCAGCGCCTTGATTTCAACTTCTGGCTTCCTAAGTCAACCCGCTTATGCCGGATCAACTCCTTCCACTCCGATGGCAAGCAATATGGTCATGCCTAAAGCGGCAACTCCTAAGGCAACTCCTAAGGCAACTCCTAAGGTAACTCCTAAGGTAACTCCTAAGGTAACTCCTAAGGTAACTCCTAAGGTAACTCCTAAGG
>CAIKID010000130.1 GCA_903827345.1 uncultured Actinomycetes bacterium
CCTTAGCTTTTTCAGAACTACCGCGGCAATAAAATATGTCGCAGTGCTGATTGCAATCGCCCAGATCAATCCAATGACAACAACGAGCACGGCAGTAATGATTAGAGTGGCGGCATCTAGGCGAGTAGTCCTCAACATTTCCATGAGGTTAGCAGGCCTAGCAATTCGATATGAAGTTCCGATTAAGACCGCGCCCAAGGCTGCAGTAGGAATATGAGCAATCATGGGATTGAGCACTAGAACAACTAGTAGCAAGAATGCCGCGTGCGTTATTGACGAGATACGGCTGGCGGCCTTAGATCTGATATTAACGCTCGTTCGAGCAATCGCGCCCGTCGCGGGCATGCCACCCACCATGGAAGAGACGATGGTCGCTAGCCCTTGCCCGACCAATTCGCGATTGGGTTTATAGCTCTGTGCTGATTCATGAATATGGACCATCTGATCGGCTACTCGAGCTGATAAGAGTGACTCGATAGCGGCCAAGAGTGCAATTTGAATAGCCCCAATGAGCAGAGCAGCCACACCAATATTACTTGCAGACAGGGACACATGTGCGTAAAGGGTGCGGGGTAAATTTCCAATAAGCGGAGTCTGAATCGAAAATATGACTACCAAGAACGTTGCAAAAATGATTGCAACAAAACTAGCGGGAATATGAACTTTAATCTTCAGCGCCCGCGAGATCTTCGGATAAGCAAACTTCACCGTCAAGGTAATTGCAAGGATAAGTAGCGAACTCCAATGCACTCCAACTGAGATCGCATTGCTGATAGTGCGCCAGGCGGTTATAACAGTATTGGGGCCGCTGACAGAATGTGAAGCTAAGACCGAAGGAAGTTGTTGCAATGCTATGACCAGCGCGATGCCAAGAGTGAAACCTTCCATAACGGGCCATGGCACTCTTTTAATAAGTCCACCGCAATGCGTTATTCCCATAAGAACAACAATCGCTCCCGCCATCAATCCCAATGGAGCGAGAGATGAGGTTCCATACTTAAGAACAATTGGAATTAACACAACGGTCATCGCCCCAGTGGGTCCGCTCACCTGGTAATTGGAGCCTCCAAAAATCGCCGCAATAATCCCGGCATATACGGCGGTTATAAGTCCGGCTCGAGCTCCGGCGCCCGTCGTGATTCCAAAAGCGAGTGCCAACGGCAGCGCAACTATTCCGACCGTGATTCCTGCGATTACATCGTGGCGCCATACTTCTCTGAAATCTGCGTAATCACTTCGATGCGGCAGTAAATCGCTTAAATAACTCACGCGTTCTACTTTGTCTGTCGTTTGAGAGTGAGAGATCCGGCAGAGAGGATTAGCGCCAAGAATAGAAAGATTATGAGGGAATCATTCAGAATAGAGCCCTGATTAGAGATTACTTTTCGCGTCGCATCTATAGCGTATGAGAGCGGAAGGAAATTGGAGAGATCAAGCAGGATTCGTGGCATCGCTGCGCGCGGAGTCAAAAGGCCACTCAGTAAAAGTTGAGGTAAGAGGAACGCCGGCATGAATTGAATCGCCTGAAACTCTGTCTTGGCAAAGGTGCTGACGGCTAAGCCAATCGCCAAACCAATGAGTGCATCTAATATCGCCGCATAAATCAAGGTGATTTGTAGTCCAACTATCTTTAACCCAAGCACCCAGATTGCATAGGACGAGACGGCTGTTGCTTGAAGCAAACTCGTCAACCCAAAGGCAATTGCATAGCCAGCGATAAATTCTGCTTTACCCAACGGCGAAATCATGAGGCGCTCTAAAGTGCCGCTACTTCTCTCCCGCAGGGTAGCCACCGAAGTAATCAAGAACATCACCAACATCGGAAAGACGCCGAGCATCGAACCGGCAACCCGCTGAAACACGTCGGGATTGGCCCAGTACACATATTTTAAAATCGTCATCAAGAGCGCTGGTGAGAGAAAAAGAAGAGCAAGAGTTCGCGGGTCATGCCAGAGTTGTAGTAGCACTCGCTTGGTCATGGCGACTGGCCGATGAATGTTCATTCTCCACCAATCAACGAGATGAAGACTTCGTCCATTCGCTTTTTGCCCGTTCGCGCCCGCAGATCTTCCGGGGTGCCTTGTGCCAATACTCTGCCATCGCGGAGCAATATCAACTGATGACAACTATCTGCCTCGTCCATTACATGACTACTCACTAGGAGCGTTTTACCCTGTGCGGCTAATTTATTAAATAGTTCCCAGAGCTGAACTCGCAAAACTGGATCGAGCCCAACTGTCGGCTCATCTAAAATCAATAATTCTGGGCTGCCTACCAAAGTAGTGGCAAGCGCTAACCGAGCCCGCTCTCCACCCGAGAGAGATTCGGCCATCTGATGTGCATTCCTGGAAAGATCTACATCTTCCAGAATTTCCTCTGGAGTCTTCTCATTATAAGAATAGAGAGAGGCAAAGTAACGAATATTTTGAATACACGTCAGATCTGAATAAACGCTGGCGCTTTGCGTGGAGTAACCGATCTTGCTCCGCAGGGCTTTGGAAGCTGCTGGTAAATCCAGGACTTGAATTTCACCACTAGCAATTCGCTGTAGCCCAACAATGGATCGCATGAGGGTCGTCTTCCCGCTTCCACTGGGGCCAAGCAACCCCATGATTACACCACGAGGAATTTCAACGGTGAGGTCTTGCAGGATATGGTTTTTACCTCGTTGCACATTGAGATTTAGCGAACGAATAGCGACTGACACAACTGTGATTGTACGACTCTTGCAACGCTATGACCATGCAATTCAAGTGGTTGGCACTCTCAATAAGAGTGAGATACTTAACTTATGGGAAAGTTGAGCGCTGGACTCCACGACAGTTGGTGGATGTTCTTCGATACCTTCTGGGCGCTAGTTTTGGGGTTTGCTATATCAGGTGCGATTCAAGCCTTTACTTCCCGTGAGAAAGCACTAGCAGCGCTTGGCAATCACAAGCCCCTCACGATTGCTAAGGCATCACTCCTTGGCGCAATTAGTTCGAGCTGTTCGTATGCAGCAAGTGCAATAGCGAAGAGCTTGATAGATAAGGGAGCAGATTTCACAACCGCCATCGTATTTATGTTCGCTAGTACCAACCTAGTATTCGAATTAGGGCTAGTGATGTGGACCTTGCTTGGGTGGCAGTTTGCACTTGCAGAATTCATCGGTGGCTTCATCATGATCGCGCTCCTTACTTTGATACTGCCAAAACTTCATCTGCCGAAGAAAATTCGGCTCTTAGGAATGGCCGAAGATTCCATGCCTAAGATGGAATCAACGTGGCACGATGCCGCTGGATATACCGTTGGTGATCTAACGATGGTACGCACTGAACTAATTATTGGTTTTATCGTTGCTGGACTCGCAGATACTCTGATTCCAATCTCCTGGTGGCATCACCTCTTCTTATCTGGGCACGGGATACTTTCCACCATTGAAAATGTCATTTTGGGACCATTTATTGCTTTCATA
>CAIKID010000131.1 GCA_903827345.1 uncultured Actinomycetes bacterium
CGTTCCTTCGTCGTAGAAACCTACGGCTGTCAGATGAATGTGCACGATACGGAGCGGATCGCCGGCTTACTTCTCGATGCTGGCTACGTTGCAGCACTCGAAGGATCTACGCCAGACCTGGTTGTCTTTAATACCTGTGCCGTCCGTGAAAATGCTGACAACAAGCTCTACGGAAATCTCAGCTTCTTAGCTCCGCTGAAAAAGAGCAACCCCAACTTCCAGATCGCAGTTGGTGGCTGTATGGCGCAGAAAGATCAAGAGTCGATCATCAAACGCGCTCCCTATGTGGACGTGGTCTTCGGTACTCACAATATTGGCTCATTGCCCGCGCTTCTTGAACGCGCTCGCATCGAAGAGGCCTCACAGGTTGAGATTAAAGAGTCACTCGAACATTTCCCCTCCACCTTACCTGCAAGACGCCACTCGGCATTCAGCGCCTGGGTTTCGATTTCGGTGGGCTGTAACAACACCTGCACCTTCTGCATCGTGCCATCGCTACGCGGTATCGAGAAGGATCGCCCACAAGCCGACATCCTCACCGAAGCGCGAGCACTCGTTGAGCAAGGCGTTGTTGAGATAACTCTGCTCGGCCAGAATGTAAATGCTTACGGTGTTGATCTTGGTCAACGTGGAGCCTTCGCAGATCTGATTCGCAGCGTTGGTTCGATCGATGGACTCGAGCGTTTGCGCTTTATGTCTCCTCATCCGCGTGACTTCACGCAAGATGTTATTGAAGCCATGGCTGAAACCAAGTCAGCGATGCCGCATCTTCATATGCCGTTGCAATCTGGTTCAGATCGTATTTTGCAGGCGATGCGCCGTTCCTATCGCTCAGATCGATATCTGAAGATCATCGAAGATGTGCGGACGGCGATGCCCGATGCGGGAATTACTACAGACATCATCGTGGGCTTTCCAGGTGAGAGCGAAGAAGATTTCACAGCAACCCTTGATGTCGCACGGCAAGCAAAATTCACCGCCGCCTATACCTTCCAATATTCCAAGCGACCTGGAACTCCGGCGGCCACCATGCCCGATCAAATACCCGATGATGTTATGGCCGAGCGCTACACCCGACTTCATAAATTGCAGCAGCAAATTTCTGGAGAGATCAATCAAAACTCTGTCGGCAAGAGTTACGAGGTCTTAGTTTCTGATCATGAAGGACGCCACGATGCCGATCGCGCGCGAATGAATGGCCGCACCCCGGATTTTCGTCTGGTACATATCGATACCGATCAGGCTCGCCCCGGCGATATAGCCAGTGTGACAATTACAGAAAGCTCTCCCAATTTCATGGTTGGTAGCGTTGACTCCATCCGCAAGACTCGTGGCGGAGATGCCCACGATGCACGTCTCGCAGAAGTGGGCTCGACCGCCATCATGATCGGAATGCCCACCTTGGCAAAGCTCAAATCACTATGACGCTGATAGTTATAGGCGGCGCAACCGCCACCGGAAAAAGTGATCTCGCCGTCGATCTTGCAGAGCGCATCGGCGCGCAGATCGTTAACGCCGATTCCATGCAGCTCTACCGCGGCATGGATATTGGAACCGCAAAGATGACAATGGATGAACGCCGGGGGATTGTTCATCACATGTTGGATCTCATTGATGTTTCGACTGATGCCAATGTTGCTTGGTACCAAGAACGCGCGCGGGCAAAGATTGATGAGTTGCTGGCGCAGTCCGTCCCCGTGATCGTTGTCGGAGGCACTGGGCTCTACATAAAAGCCATACTTGATGATCTAAATTTTCCCGATACCAACCCCGTCGTGCGCGAGAAATTGGAAGCGGAAGCCGAGAAAATTGGCGGCGACGCGTTACATCAACGATTGGGGATTCTCGACCCAGCTGCTGCTGCTGCAATACCCAAGGAAAATATCCGCCGCGTTATTAGGGCACTTGAGGTCATCGAAATTACCGGCAAACCATTTACCGCAAACTTGCCACGCGAAAATTCGACGAGATATCCCGCAGCTCTGCAATTTGGACTCAATATGGATCGCAACGAACTTGATGCGCGCGTTGATCTGCGAGTAGATCGCATGTTTGAACGCGGGCTTGTCGATGAGGTTGATACATTAATTGGGCAAGGCATGTTGGAAGCTCGTACCGCGAGAGCCGCACTTGGATATGCCCAAGTAATTGCCATGCGCGCTGGGGATATCTCGCAAGCAGATGCCATTACATTGACCAAACTTGTGACGCGCCAATACATCCGCCGCCAAGAGACCTGGTTTCGCAGAGATCAGCGCATAACGTGGCTTGAGACCGCATCCGATCGCCTCGGCGCTATCGAAAAGGCTATCCTGAACGCATGATCGCAACATATGGGCACGGCACACATAATGATTTTGTGCTGCTCTTCGATCCCGATGACCAGGTCACCATTTCAACGGAGCAGGTCGCTCGAATCTGCAATCGCACCACCGGGATTGGAAGTGATGGTTTTATCCGCATTACCAAGCGCGATGGCAAATGGTTTATGGATTACCGCAACCAAGATGGATCAATTGCGGAAATGTGCGGCAATGGAATTCGCGTGATGGCTCGCTACCTGGTCGAACGAGGTCATCAGGGTGAAGGAATCTTCGCCATTAATACCCGCGCTGGCATGAAATATTTGGCCGTTCCGGCCGTAGAGGATATCTCGGTAAATATGGGACATGTTGCAGAGGTCTATGACGAGGTCACCGTGAGCATTGGCGATCAGAGCTGGAAGGCAATTCACGTCGATGTCGGCAACCCGCACGCAGTGGTCTTCGTCGAGGACCTGGATGCAATCGGCGATCTCAAAGTTGCTCCAGAAGTTGATGGAGATTATCCCGATGGAGTTAACGTTGAATTTGTTACCTTCTTGGCAAATGGCGAACTCGCGATGCGCGTTTTCGAAAGAGGGGTCGGCGAAACGCAATCGTGTGGAACTGGCACCTGCGCTGTCGCTCTGGCAGCTACTCTACATAAGGGGCTCAAATTACCTTCGCGCTGGATAATCAACCCTCCGGGCGGTCGCTTAATCGTCGATACCGACGGACATAGCAATGCAACACTTATAGGACCTGCCGTACTCGTGAAAGATGTAGAACTGGATAAATATCTGTGAGCCTGGGCCAAGATCCCCTCGATATTGATATCGATCAACTCCTTCGCGAGAGCGCACGCGCCGCCGCAGAGTATGACTCGAGCGAGAACCAAGAGAGCAATCAACAAGATCTGCAGGACCGTCAGGCGCTGCGCCGCGTCGCGGGTCTCTCCACCGAATTGCAAGATGTCAACGATGCCGAATATCGCCAACTACGGTTAGAAAAAGTTGTACTAGTTGGAGTATGGACAGAAGGTACTGCGCAAGATGCAGAGAACTCTATGAAAGAACTTGCTGCACTAGCCGAAACCGCTGGCTCGGAAGTTATGGAAGGTTTTGTACAACGCCGTGACAAGCCTGATCCTGCAACTTTTATTGGATCTGGAAAAGTTGAAGAGGTCAAGCAATCAGTTATTGCAACAGGGGCAGACACCGTTGTATGTGATGGTGAACTTTCACCGGCGCAATTACGCACCTTGGAATCAAAACTTAGGGTGAAGGTGATTGATCGCACCGCGCTCATCCTCGATATCTTCGCCCAGCATGCCAAATCTCGCGAAGGTAAGGCACAAGTAGAACTCGCCCAGATGAGTTATATGTTGCCGCGTCTACGTGGTTGGGGAGATTCACTCTCGCGCCAAGCTGGTGGCATTGGTGGACGTGGTCCTGGTGAAACTAAGATCGAAACTGACCGCCGCCGCATCAATGACAAGATGGCGAAGCTGCGCAAAGAGATTAAAGAGATGAAAGTCGCTCGTGATACCAAGCGCCAGGAGCGCACTAAATACAATGTGCCCTCTGTCGCGATTGCCGGCTACACCAACGCCGGTAAGTCATCGCTGATGAATCGACTTACGAATGCTGGCGTTCTGGTCGAAAATGCTCTCTTTGCAACTCTTGATCCTACGGTTCGACAGACAAAGAGCTCAGATGGCCGCATTTATACCTTGGCAGATACCGTGGGTTTTGTCCGCCACCTCCCGCACCAACTCATCGAAGCATTCAAATCAACCTTGGAAGAAGTGGCCGCAGCAGATCTGATCGTCCACGTTGTCGATGGATCACATCCAGATCCACAAGAGCAGATCCGAGCGGTCCGAGAAGTAATTAAGGATGTTGGTGGCGGCGATATTCTAGAAATTATTGCTATTAACAAGGCCGATGTAGCAGCGCCGGAAGTTTTGATGCAGCTTCTTCGCGAAGAACCTAATAGCTTCGCCTTCTCGGCTCGAACTGGTTTTGGATTAGAAACTCTGATTAAGGCAATCGAAACATCACTCCCACGCCCACGCGTAGAGATCACTGCGGTAATCCCATTTAGTAGGGGCGATCTGGTCTCGGCTATACACGAACGCGGCGAAGTACTCTCTGAAACTTATTCCGAGAATGGAACGCGAATTCACGCAATGGTCGATGCACATATTGCTAAGCGGATCGAGGAGATGATTGAGGTAGGAGTTTTGAAGACGTGAGCAATATCGTTAAGTTAAACACTCGCAACAAGACCGCCGTGCGAGACCGCGCATTAGTAGCGCTCTTGCAAGGAGAGGTAATCGTTGTAGCTGGCGAGCATGGATATCTCTATCTCTGCGATGCTTTCAATCAGATTGCGGTTGGACGGCTACACGAACTGCGTGGCGATCAACCAGGTATCGCGGCTCAAGTTTTGATCGGCAAGGTGAATGCGGTGAGTGGACTTGCTACAGATTTTGATTCGGATTGGCAGAAAGTAGTCAGCGCTTTCTGGCCTGGGCTACTCACAATCCAACTGGCTCCGCAGGCTGCCCTCAGTTGGGATTTAGGGGATGGACGAGCGCTTGCCGAATTTGCGGTTCGTGTTCCACAGCGCGAATTCTTACTCTCGCTTCTCGCCAAGAGTGGTCCCTTGGCCGCCGCCAGCGCTGCGATTGCAGGTCAGGCGCCAAATCGCGACATTACATACATTCCGGCGATGCCAAGCGAAGTGGTCTTGTTGGTCGATGAAGGCGTTCTTCCCGAAGGACCCGCCTCTACGGTGCTCCGTCGCGAAAAGATCGGTGGCCCCCTGGTCGCCCAACGTGTGGGAGCTATCTCCTTGGAGCAGTTGCAGGAAGTCCTGCCCACGATAGTGGCGCAGAAGCCTTAGGGTTCTGTTATGTCTACAGATACCTTTTTCGGACCAGATTTCGCCGCGCTGCAAGCAGAAGATCCAGATATCGCCGGCCTCTTGCTCAGCGAATTAGAGCGCCAACGCCATCACCTCCAATTGATCGCCAGCGAAAACTTCACCTCGCCTGCAGTCTTGGCCGCCCTTGGTTCAACCCTCTCTAATAAGTATGCCGAGGGGTATCCCGGTAAGCGCTACTACGGCGGTTGCGAAGAGGTAGACAAGGTCGAGACGATCGGGATCGAGAGAGCGAAAGCGCTCTTCGGTGCTGAACACGCAAATTTGCAACCACACTCTGGCGCGAGCGCGAACGTCGCGGTCTATCAAGCTTTCACAAAACCTGGAGATACCGTCCTTGCTATGTCTCTGCCTCATGGAGGACATCTCACGCACGGCTCAAAGGTAAATTTCTCGGGCAAGTGGTTCAACATTGTTTCCTACGGGGTTCGAGCAGATAACGAACTTATCGATTATGACGAGCTCCGCGATCTCGCACTCAAGAACGCTCCTCGCATGATTGTTACTGGAGCGACGGCATATCCCAGCCTGATCGACTTCGAAAAGGTACGGTCGATCTGCGATGAGGTCGGTGCGATTATGTGGGTGGATGCCGCTCACTTCATCGGCCTGGTAGCGGGCAAGGCGATCCCTTCACCAGTTCCATATGCAGATGTGGTCTCCTTTACGACTCACAAAGTATTGCGTGGTCCGCGCGGAGGAATGATCGTCTCAAAGGCAGAGCACGCCGCCGCGATTGATAAAGCGGTATTCCCTGGAATGCAAGGCGGACCAATCATGAGTGCAGTTGCGGGCAAAGCAGTTGCACTTCGCGAGTGCGCCACGAAGGAATATCAGGACTATGCCAAGAACGTAATTTCAAATTGCCAGGTCCTCGCTAAGGGGCTGGAAGACCATGGAATGCGCGCCGTTTCCGGCGGAACCCAAACTCACTTGGCGCTCATAGATGTGCGAGCTACTGGTGTTACGGGCAAGGTTGCAGATGAGCGTTGTGGTCTCTCCGGAATAACACTCAATAAGAATGCAATTCCTTATGATCCCGAGTCACCTGCTGTTACCAGCGGAATTCGTGTGGGTTCTGCCGCAACAACTACGCAAGGTATGGGTGCACCAGAGATGATGCAGATCGCCGGATTAATAGCGCGCGCAATCAAAGATGGCGCCGATCCTGTTAAGGCGGCCGATATCAAGAACGATGTAAAAGCTCTCACCGCACAGTTCCCTGTATATCCCCGCTAAATTAATTACCGATCATGCGTGAATATCTCTTATCAGCGGCGCTAGCAGCCACTTTTTGTTTCATGCTCACTCCGCTTGTTCGCAAGTTAGCGATGGCCTCCGGGGCATATATGGATCTGCGCTCGCGTGACATGCATACAGATACCACTCCGCGATGGGGTGGGCTTGCCATGTGGGGATCCATGTCGCTTACATTTGTGATCGTCGACCATCTACGTTTAGTGGGAACCGCCTTCGGTCGCGAACTCACTGGAATATTTCTCGCGGGCACATTCATCATGTTGCTTGGCGCGCTCGATGATCGCTTCGACTTAGATTCACTCACTAAATTCGCTGGACAAGCGCTCGCGGCGGGAATCTTGCTCTTACATGGCGTGCAGATTTTATGGTTGCCAATTAATGGAATTTTAACGCTCCCTTCAAATATCGGAGCTGTGCTAACAGTTGTCTTCGTGATGCTGGTTATTAATGCGGTTAATTTTGTGGATGGCCTTGATGGATTAGCTTCGGGAATCGTCGCGGTTTGCGCCATTGCATTCTTTGCATTCTCTTACATCCTGGCGGTTAATAATGGCTTTAGTCGCGCTGGCGCCCCCTCCCTCGTGATGGCAGTTGTTGTAGGTCTC
>CAIKID010000132.1 GCA_903827345.1 uncultured Actinomycetes bacterium
GAGACCTACAACAACTGCCATCACGAGGGAGGGGGCGCCAGCGCGACTAAAGCCATTATTAACCGCCAGGATGTAAGAGAATGCAAAGAATGCAATGGCGCAAACCGCGACGATTCCCGAAGCTAATCCATCAAGGCCATCAACAAAATTAACGGCATTAATAACGAGCATGACAAAGACAACCGTGAGAACAGCTCCGATATTTGATGGGATTGTCAATATTCCATTAATCGGTAGCCACAAAATCTGCACACCATGCAAGAGTAAAATACCTGCCGCCAGTGCTTGTCCTGCGAATTTAGTGAGTGAATCTAAGTCGAAGCGATCATCGAGCGCGCCAAGCAGCATGATGAATGTGCCCGCGAGGAATATTCCCGTGAGTTCGCGACCGAAGGCGGTTCCCACTAAACGTAGATGATCGACGATCACAAATGTGAGCGACATGGATCCCCACATGGCAAGACCACCCCAGCGCGGCGTTGTATCGGTATGCAAATCGCGCGAGCGCAGATCCATGTATGCCCCAGAAGCCATCGCCAGTCGGCGCACAGGCGGGGTTAACATGAAACAAAAAATGGCCGCCAGCGCCGCAGTTAATAGATACTCACGCATAATCGAATTTCAATTTAGCGTGGGTAGACAGGAAACTGTGCGGTGAGAGATTTAACATCGCTCTTGATATCGGCGGCCTTTACGGGATCAGCGCCATCTTTGATCGCGCGCGCAATTAACTCGGCGATCTGCGTCATCTCTGGCGCACCCATGCCCTGTGTTGTTGTTGCTGCGGAACCAACGCGAATTCCACTGGTAACAGCAGGTGACTCGGGATCATAAGGAATTGCATTCTTGTTGAGCGTGATCCCAGAGAGACCACAACGCTCATCTGCAACCTTGCCCGTAACTCCAGTAGCTCGCACATCGATGAGCGCCAAGTGTGTTTGGGTTCCGCCGGAAACGGCGCGCATTCCATGGTCTTCCAGCCCCTTGGCAAGGACCTGGCAATTTGAAATTACGTTCTTGGCATAGTCCTGATATTCCTTCGTGGCGCACTCGCGCAATGCAACTGCTTTGCCGGCAACCGCGCTCATGATTGGCCCACCCTGCATTCCAGGGAATACCGCTTTATCAATCGCGGCGGCGTGCTCCGCCTTTGAGACAATCATTCCGCCACGAGGACCGCGTAATACTTTGTGAGTCGTAAAAGAGACCACATCTGCATATGGAACTGGTGAAGGGATCGCTTTACCGGCCACCAAGCCAATGAAGTGAGCAGCATCTACCCACATAATCGCACCGACCTCATCGCAGATCGATCGTACCTTTTCAAAGTCGATCAGACTCGGGTATGCGGTCGCTCCAGTAACAATCATGCGAGGCGCATTCTTAAGGGCGAGATCACGCAGCTCGTCGTAATCGATGAGCTCGTTATCTGCCCGAACGCCATATGAAACGATGTTGAACCACTTGCCCGAAAAATTTACCTTCGAACCATGGGTGAGATGGCCGCCATGCGGCAATGACATGGCGAGCACGGTATCCCCTGGCTTGGTGAATGCCTGGTACACGGCAACGTTGGCGCTGGCACCGGAGTGCGGTTGCAAGTTGGCATGTTCAGCACCGAAGAGCGCCTTCGCTCTTTCGATCCCGATCGTCTCGACCTTATCTACCTCTTCGCAACCGCCGTAGTAGCGCTTACCTGGATACCCCTCGGCATACTTATTAGAGAGGGTTGA
>CAIKID010000133.1 GCA_903827345.1 uncultured Actinomycetes bacterium
ATTACTTTGCTCTCGGGGACTGCCAGGCGTGGTTAGTAATGCACTACGTTTTCTGCATAATCAAAAACAGATCTAAATGAATCACCAAAGTGCACACCGGGCAAGGTGAACTCCTTTTGAAGAATCGATCCGTTAAACATCAGCAACATGCCGCTATCTTCATCGGCTTCGACGTACATCATCAGACTGCGGTTATCGAGCTTGTCCCAATCGGATTGCGTCATTTCAAGACCATGGCGCGAGAACCAGGCCAAATCTTTACGAGAAGTATTGAGGTCGAGCTGGCCAGTAAAGAACATCCGCGCAACCGGCATCAGATATTTCTTGCGCAGCTGAATTAAATTGATAGTTGTTTCCAACATATCGATCTGGTGCGCATCAAATTTCCAGTTCAGCGCCCATCCACCATTAAAGGCGGCCTCATCGCGCAGCTCTTCGCCCCGTTTGTGATCGGGGAGCGAATACGCATTATTTGAACCCATCTGAGTGCGGCCAACTTCATCGCCCATTGTGATCATCGGGATACCTGCAGATAGGAGCAGGCTGCACATCAAGGATTTCTTCAGGCGTTGGCGGATCTCATTAATGGTGAAATGGTTGGTGACGCCTTCGACGCCAGCGTTCCAAGAATAATTGTTATCGCTGCCGTCACGGTTCTCTTCACCGTTGGCCTCATTGTGTTTGCTGGTATAGGTAACGACATCGTTAAGAGTAAATCCATCATGTGCAGTTAAGAAATTAATTGTTGATGTGGGGCCACGATATGCAAATGTGTCGTGCGACCCAGAAAGGCGCGTTGCGAGTTCGCCTACTCCCGTAGGGGCGGCTCCTCCAGCTTCTGCTAGCCAGAATTTACGAAGCGCATCGCGATACTTGTCATTCCATTCGCGCCAAGGGTAGGGGAAGAATCCAAGCGCATATCCGCGGGTATCCCACGGCTCAGCAATCAATTTACGTTCACGCAGGATCGGGTCGGCAACCATCGCAACGATCAGAGCCGAAATTCCATCGATCTCATCATGGCTGCGCGCCAAGGACGCCGCCAAATCGAAACGGAAACCATCAATCCCTATCTCTTCGCACCACCAGTGCAATGAGTCGATGATCATGCGAACGACATGCGGGCGACGCACATCAACGGTGTTGCCGCATCCCGTGAAATCATCATAGGAATCATCCGAGGAGCGGCGATAAAAGTTACGCGAATCGATACCGCGGAAGGAAAGGGTCGGACCGTCTATTCCACCTTCTGCAGTGTGATTGTAAACAACGTCGAGTAGTACTTCGATACCCGCCTCGTGCAATTTAGCTACAGCTTCGCGCAACTCGGCGACGGGATTATCAGTAGCTGCGTAACTGTTGTGGGGGGCAGAAAAAGCAATAGCGTTGTAGCCCCAATGATTAGCGCGACCACGAGCATGCACAGCAGGTTCAGTTATAAATTGGTGAATCGGCAGAAGCTCTAGCGCAGTGATCCCAAGTGTTTGCAGATAAGCAATGGTGCTGGGATGCCCGAGGGCTTTATAGGTTCCACGCTCTTCCTCGGGAATCTGATGATTGAACTCCGTCAACCCACGTACATGGGCCTCGTAGATGATGGTCTTAGACCAGCTTGTGATCGGGCGGGTGTCTTGAACTCGTCCTGCCTCAACTACAACAGAGTGTGGGACAAATTCCAAATTATCGCGAGTGTCCATAACGTTGACATCGCCAGTACCCACTCCATCGGTCGAATGGTGCGAATAAATTTCGGGAACATAGTGCAATTCTCCAACAACGGTATGCGCGTTGGGATCCATCAATAATTTATTGGGATTAAAGCGCCACCCTTTTGTCGGATCCCATGGACCATACACGCGAAATCCATAGCGTTGCCCCGCGCGGATCCCTTGAAAATAGCCGTGATAGATCGGGCCATTGCGATCAACCAGATTATGACGAGTTTCAACGAAGGTGCCGTCAACCACATCAATGAGACAGAGCTCGACCTTTGTCGCAGAAGGTGCCCAGATAGCAAAGTTGGTGCCTTCGTGTGTGAGGTGAGAACCTAAGAATCTTTGATCGCCGCGAGCCACCGGGACACAATACCGTCTACGTAAGGTGCCTTATTTAGGCGATAGCCAGACCGTAGCTAGCGGAGGAATTGCCAAGATGGCATGGGTTGCAAAACCCTTATATTCGCCGCCAATTGTCTGAATTTCTAGCGGTGCAACGCCCGACCCACCGAAACTTAGATCATCGGTATTAAGCGCTAACTTCCAGGTGTGATCGCCCGGCAGCGGCAACTTATAGTGCAACTGAGGAACGGGTGAGAAATTCGTAACGCTCACAAGAGGTCGGCCATCATGGCCGAATCTGGCAAAGGCGACAACATTTGCTGCGCCATCATCAACAACAAGCCATTGAAAACCTGAAGGAGAAATATCGCGTTGCCACAATTCTGGAAGTTCTTTGTAAGTTCGGTTCAGCGCAGAGACGGTCTGTTGAATCTGCTTGTGCTCCTGATATTCGGTCAAATGCCAATCGAGAGATTGCGAAGCATCCCACTCTTGTGACTGCGCAAATTCGCAGCCCATGAAGAGCAACTTCTTTCCGGGATGGGCCCACATAAATCCGTAGAGCGCGCGCAAATTCGCCAGTTGTTGCCAGCGATCTCCTGGCATTTTTGCAATCATAGAACCCTTGCCATGCACCACTTCATCGTGAGAAAAGGGAAGCAGATAATTTTCGGACCAGGCATAAAGAATTGCTTTGGTTATCTCGTTGTGGTGGTACATGCGATGAATAGGGTCTTCTTGGATGTATTCCAAGGTGTCGTGCATCCAACCCATATTCCACTTGAAACCAAATCCCAGACCACCAGAGTCCGTTGAACGAGTAACTCCGGGCCAAGCCGTTGACTCTTCAGCGATGATAATGCAGCCAGGAACTTCGCGATAACAGGTGGATGTAAGTTCTTGTAAGAACTTAACGGCGCCTAGGTTTTCGCGGCCCCCGTGTTCATTGGGAATCCATTCACCCTCTTCGCGCGAATAATCGAGATAGAGCATGGACGCCACGGCATCGACACGGATTCCGTCGATATGAAATTCCTGCAACCAGTACAAGGCGCTAGCAACTAAGAAGTTGCGGACTTCATTGCGGTTGTAATTAAAGATTAAGGTGCCCCAGTCAGGATGTTCTCCTTGGCGGGGATCGGCATGTTCGTATAAAGCACTTCCATCAAATTTAGCTAGCGCCCATTGATCTTTGGGAAAGTGAGCTGGAACCCAATCCATGATCACACCGATGTCGGCTTGATGTAAGGCATCGATTAAATAACGTAACTCATCGGGTGAGCCGAATCGGGATGAAGGAGCGAAGAAGGAAGTGACTTGGTAGCCCCATGAGGGTCCATAGGGATGTTCGCAGAGCGGTAAGAACTCAACGTGGGTGAAGCCCAACTCTTTAACATAAGAAACTAATTCGGTCGCCAAGTCGCGATAAGAGAGCCCGGGTTTCCAAGAGCCGATGTGAACTTCGTAAACGGATAACGCCTCTTCCCAAGGCTTTGCATGTTCGCGTTTGGCGAGCCATTGCGCATCGCGGAATTCATAACTGCTCTCTGTGACGACCGAGGCCGTATGAGGAGGGTGTTCTGTAGCGCGCGCCATCGGATCGGCATGGTCAACCCAATTGCCGCCGGCGCCCAAGATGGAATATTTGTAAGGGGTATCGACTCCAACACCTGGCATGAAAAGTTCCCAAATGCCGCTAGAGCCGAGAGAGACCATCGGATTGGAATTCTTATCCCAGTAATTGAAAGCTCCCATTAAGGCTACTGATCGCGCATTAGGCGCCCAGACCGCGAAGTTGGTGCCGAGTAAATTGCCAGCAGCATCGCGCCGTACTTGTGAGCCGAGCACTTTCCAGAGCTCTTCATGACGGCCTTCGCTGATCAGATAGATATCGAGTTCGCCTATTCCAGTACTCATAAGGTCACTTTCAGGATATAGCCAACTGGAGTTCCAGGAGATGCTGGATCAATCCGTACCCAGGTATGGGGCGTGTACTCGAAGGCATGGCCGGTGACCAAATCTTCCGCATTAAAGGAACCCTCTGCTATCCCTAAGTCGAAGAAGTTCCAATGCACGATTGTTTCTTGCGCCTGAATCGGATCCAAATTAACAATCACCACAATGAGATTGCTGCCTTCGCGCTTGGAGTACGCGATGATCTTCTCGGAATCAGTCGGATGAAAGCGTAAGTTGCGCAGTCGCTGGAGCGCCTTGTTTTCGCGACGAATGGAGTTGAGCAGTGCGACAAATGGCGCGAGCGTTGGCTTGCTCCAATCGCGGATCTTGATCTCGTACTTTTCGGAGTCGAGATATTCCTCTGCCCCTTCGCGGATTGGAAGATGTTCGTATAACTCATACCCGGCATACATTCCCCACGATGGGCTCAGTGTTGCCGCGAGAAGTGCGCGCATCGCAAAGATAGAAGGAGCGCCGCTCTGTAGGTGAAATGGCAAGATATCTGGAGTATTAACCCAGAAGTTAGGACGGAAGAAAGCGCTCGTCTCTTGAGCTACTTCACTCGCGTATGCTGTTAATTCATGCTTGGTGGTGCGCCAGGTGAAGTATGTATAAGACTGTTGAAATCCCGCCTTGCCGAGCGCGTGCATCATTGCGGGGCGAGTAAAAGCTTCGGACAAGAAGACAACGTCAGGGTATTCGCGATTAATACGGCTAATCAACTCATGCCAGAACTGCACCGGCTTGGTATGTGGATTATCCACGCGAAATATCTTGACGCCCTTGGAAATCCAGAGTTTTAATACCCGATAAGACTCATCGAGCATTCCCGGAAAATCTTTATCGAAATTGATTGGATAAATATCTTGATATTTCTTGGGAGGATTTTCGGCATATGCGATCGTGCCATCGGGACGAATTGTGAACCATTCGCGATGCGCGATGGCCCAAGGATGATCAGGAGAACATTGCAAGGCAAAGTCCAGCGCAACTTCGATATGCAATTTTTCGGCAGCTTTTACGAAATGCTCGAAATCTTTCATCGTTCCGAGATCAGGGTTGATGCTGTCATGGCCACCGTCAGCATTTCCGATCGCCCAAGGAACTCCGGGATCAGTCGCCGTCGGAGTCAGAGTGTTATTACGCCCCTTGCGAAAGGAGTAACCGATCGGATGAATCGGAGGGAGATAGAGCACATCGAAATTCATCGCAGCTACTCGTTGCAAAGATTTTTCGGCGCTCTTAAATGTTCCGCTGTTGATCGTGCCATCTTTATTAAGGGTGGCGCCTTCGCTGCGCGGAAAGAATTCATACCAGGCGCCGATCAATGCGCGGTCTGGCTCGGCATATATCGGGGTGAGCGCAGATTGTGACGAGAGCAATCGATCTTCGCTCAGAGCTTCGATATAAAAGTGCCAGATGCCTACAGATGTAGGTATCAACTCAGCTTCATAACGGTCAGTTCCAGGCCAATATTCGCGCATAGCAACACGGTTGGCCTCAACGCCGAGCGGATTAACAAGAACGGCTTCAACGATCAGTCCATCATGACCTTCTCGCACGACCGTGGCCCGCACATTAATCGCCTCATCAGCAATCGCTTTTACCGGAACTAGCTCCTCGCCAAATTGCACGCGAGGAGAGAGATCAAAAATGGGAAAGCGATTTTCCATGCCGAAACCCTACCCGTTGATGTTGGTCATCACGTGCTTGATGCGGGTGTAATCCTCGAAGCCGTAGGACGATAGGTCTTTTCCGTAACCTGAATGTTTAAAACCACCATGTGGCATCTCAGAGACGAATGGGATGTGGGTATTAATCCAGACGACACCGAAATCCAAGGCCTTGGACATTCTCATGGCACGACCGTGGTTGGCAGTCCACACGCTAGATGCCAAGCCATATGGCACTCCATTGGCGAACCGCACCGCTTCGGCCTCATCGCTAAATTTCTGAACGGTAATAACTGGACCAAAGATCTCACTCTGTGCCAATTCATCATCTTGCTGCACGCCAGCAATAACGGTAGGAGTGAAGAAGTATCCCGGGCGATCGACCGTCTTACCACCAGCAACAATCTCGGCATGCTTAGGGGTGCGTTCGATAAATCCCTGCACGCGCGCCAATTGATTGGCGTTGTTGAGGGGACCATAAAGAACATCTTCTGTTGGCCCACCGGTCTTCACTACATTGGTTGCCTGATCTGCAAGGAGCGCAACAAACTTCTCGTAGACCTTGGCTTCGACCAATACGCGGGTAGCTGCAGTGCAATCCTGGCCGGCGTTGAAATATCCGCCGATAGCGATCGCTTCTGCAGCGGCTTGAAGGTCAGCATCTGCGAAGATGACGACAGGAGCTTTGCCACCGAGTTCTAGGTGAACCCGCTTCAAATCACTACTTGCAGATTTCGCAACTTCCATTCCCGCGCGAACTGAACCGGTGATGGAAACCATCGCAGGGATCTTATGTTCTACCAACAGGCGCCCAGTATCGCGATCACCAGTAATTACATTGAAGACACCGGCAGGTAAGAATTCTGACATGATCTCGGCCATAAGAATGGTTGAAGCTGGAGTCGTATCACTTGGCTTTAGAACAACGGTGTTACCAGCAGCAATAGCAGGAGCCCATTTCCAGACCGCCATCATCAAAGGATAATTCCAAGGGGTTACTTGAGCGCAAACGCCGATTGGTTCGCGACGAATGAAAGAAGTCATTCCGCGCATATATTCACCGGCAGATTTACCTTCGAGGTGGCGCGCAGCGCCTGCAAAGAAACGAATCTGGTCCATCATCGGAGGCATCTCTTCAGACATCGTTATACCGATGGGCTTGCCGGTGTTCTCAGATTCAACAGCGACCAATTCATCTGTGCGAGATTCCAGGGCGTCGGCAATCTTAAGAAGGGCGCGTTGGCGCTCTGACGGCGTAGTTTCGCGCCACTCTACAAAAGCCGCAGCGGCGACGTTGAGCGCGTGATCGACATCAGCTGCGTCAGATAACTGCGCAGTGGCGTAAGCCGATCCAGTTGAAGGATTGATGATTTCGGTGGTTGCGCCTGACTTCGATGAAGTTGATGAGCCGGCGACAAAGTTATTGAGGCTTTTCATACCCCCACTCTAGACCCGACGTAAACGAACTCCCAATAGGTAAATCTGGTACCCAAAGATGAAAAACCTAACTCTTGGGTCTAGCACCACGAATCGCTACACACTTAGCTGCTAGTGCAGCGCCATTGTTGAGTGCATCGACCAGTTCGCCGCCATTTGCCCACACCAGAATAAATCCGGCGGCAAAGGCATCACCGGCACCCGTCGTATCTACAACAACTGCTTCAATCGCCGATATCTGCACCACACTTGACCCGCGGGCCTGGGCCAGTGCGCCGTTACCACCGCGCTTGATCACAACCAATGGCGTGCTCTTCAATAACTCGGCCGCTGCCTCAATTGGATTCTTTTTGCCACTTAAGAAATGCGCCTCTTCTTCATTAAGAATCACGACATCGACAAGTTCGAGCCATCCGCGCACCTGAATAAGTCCTACTTCTAAGAGGACCCCCACGGTTGATGGATCAAAAATCACCGGCAGGCCCCGCTCTTTCACGCTACGCAGAATGTCGAGAGCTCCCTCGCGAGACTTTGGATTCACCAGCGGATAACCCGAGAGATAAACAGCGGTGATTTCATCGAGTGGAGGTAAATCGGCCAAACTCAACCCGGAGTTGGCTCCAGAATCAGGGAACATAGTTCTTTCACCGAGTGCATCGACCAAGACAATAACTACTCCAGTATTCACATCAGGAATAATGGTCTGGGAATGTTCGACTCCATATTTGTCGAGTTCGGCTAAGACGGTTTGGCCCGCTGCATCATCGCCTACTCGCGCAATTAAATAGGCAGGAGTTCCGCTGACAGATAGCCAGGAAGCAACATTCGCAGCTGCTCCACCGCCTTGGGTCGAGATCGTGGCTCGAGTTTCCACGCCCGGCAATATAGAAGAACCAATCACGGCACTGACATCGAGCATGATGTCACCGACGCATAAGACCTTTGTCATTTACTTTTTCTGTGCCGTGGCGTGGAGTGAAACTGCAAGCAGCGCAGCAAGGTGTGAATTGGCTTTAATAATGTCGATGTTGACTCGCAATGACTCCCCCTTGCTCTGTGTATGAAAATATTCTAGAAGAAATGGTGTGACAGCCTTGCCCGTGATGTGATTTGCGGCGGCGGCCTTGAGGCCAGATTCCAATATTTGATTGTGTAGCGCTAGATCCATCTGATTTACCACTGGGTTAGCAACCACGATCGCGCGATCATTCGTTTGCAATTCAAAACGGTTGTTCCAGATGGCGGCGATCTCTTCGACGGAATCCACGCGATGTTCGATCTCGTAACCAGATTCGGTGAGGTAGAAGCCAGGGAATTTATTGGTACCAAACCCAAGTACTGGCACGGCAAATGTTTCTAACCGCTCTAAAGTGCCAGGTACATCGAGAATCGATTTAACTCCGGCACAGACAATCACGATCGGTGTTTCGGCGAGCGCAATCAGATCGGCAGATTCATCGTATGAGTGACCGCGATGTACGCCACCCAATCCGCCTGTAGCAAAGACGTTGATCCCAGCCAGGTGAGCGATATGGGCGGTCGCAGCAACTGTTGTTGCAGCTGATTTCTTGGTGGAAACGATGATCGCTAAGTCGCGGCTCGACGCTTTAACGACGCTATCGTCATTGGCGATTCGATCTAGCTCGTTGCTTTCCAGACCCACGTGCACGATGCCATCGATCAAGGCAATCGTCGCGGGAACTGCACCGGCGCTGCGGACGATCGCTTCGACTTCCAGCGCCACCTCTAGGTTCTTAGGTCGCGGTAAGCCATGACTGATAATCGTAGATTCCAGCGCCACGATCGGTTGGCCAGCGGCCTGGGCCGCGGCTACCTCTGCAGAAAATTTAATCATGCTGCAGTTTAGAAGGCCACCACACCTTCGGCCCAATGCTGTGAACCAGCGCGGGAACCAAGATCGATCGAACGAGCAAGGTATCGAGAAGTACGCCAAAGCCGACTGCAAAGCCGATCTCGGCTAAGAAGACGAGTGGCAGGATGCTCAGCACGCTAAAGGTCGCTGCAAGCACGATTCCCGCAGAGGTAATAACCCCACCAGTCACGGTTACACCCTTTGTCATACCGGCATGTGTTCCAGCTTTTATTGTCTCTTCTCGAACCCGGGTCATCAAGAAGATGTTGTAATCGATGCCCAGCGCTACCAAGAAGACAAAGGCGAAGAGTGGGAAGGACGTGTCCTCACCTGCAAAGTGGAATATGTGATGAAAGACGATCGCACATGCACCCAACGTTGCGAAGTAAGAGATCACAACCGTGATCAAAAGCAGAATCGAAGCTGCGATAGATCGCAACAAGAGCCCCAAGATAATTGCAATCAATAACAAGATGACTGGGATGATCACTTTTTGATCATGCCTCGTCGCCGCGTATATATCGGTGTAAACAGCAGATGTTCCACCCACCACCGACGTTGCATCAAGTCCGTGCACCATGGTGCGAATCGGGCCAATTAACTTGACCGCTGCATCTGAATCGGGGCTATAAGCAAGGGTGACATTCAATAACTCTTTTCCACCCACGATTGCGGTGGCAGGAGCTTGAACCACCTGGCTGACACCTTTAATAGTGAGCAACCTTGTTGTGATGTCCTGCGCCTTGTCGGCGCTGACAACAATCTGAGTTGGTTGACCTTGTCCGCCAGGGAAGTAAGTAGTCAATTGTTCTTGGCCGATGACAGAGTCAGTGCG
>CAIKID010000134.1 GCA_903827345.1 uncultured Actinomycetes bacterium
ATTCTGCGCGTTATGGATCGTGAAGAACTTCAGGGAGTGACTGCCCACGAGATGGCACATGTAGCTAATCGCGATACCTTGGTTTCTGCTATTGCAGCAACGACCGCAGGAGCGCTCGCGCTATTGAGTGATTTCATGTTGCGCATGATGATCTTTGGTGGCGGAAATCGCCGTGACAATAATAATAACGACCAGAACCCGCTGGCTTTGATCGCCTCTTTAGTTGTTCTTATTCTCGCCCCCCTTGCAGCGGTCTTGCTGCGTTTGGCAATCTCTCGGAAGCGCGAAGCGCTAGCTGATGTCACCGCGGTGGCATTTACTCGGAACCCAACGGGTTTGCGCCGCGCGCTTGAGGTCTTGGCAGCTGATAGCACCGTTGTCCATCAAAGATCTACGGCGGTTGCACATATCTGGATCGAATCTCCGCTCGATGACAGCAAGACCTCAAAACTCTTTTCCACTCATCCACCATTAGCTACGAGAATCGCGACTCTCCGAGCCATGGAAGGTAGCGCTTAGTGCGTAAGTTGATTCTCCTTTTAGCAGCCACACTTGGTGTAATTCTTAGTGCTCCTAGTTATGCAGCGACAACTCCACCACTAACGGGCTATGCAGCTAAAGCGGGTGGAACGGTGCTCAACGTTCCCATCCCTGCCGAGTTACTTTCCATTCCGCTTACGGATTCCCAAGGAAAGAACTTCACCCTAGCTTCCCTCAAAGGCAAGACCGTCATATTGACCGACTTCTTAACTCTGTGCAACGAGATCTGCCCCATGACGAGCATAAATATGCGCGAAATAGGCGATGCAATTTCGCGGGCCAAACTCACGGGGTCGATGATGAGTTTGGAACTTACTGTAGATCCAAAGCGCGATACTCCAACGCGCCTTAAGAGTTATCAATCTCTATTTAACGACCCAAGCTGGACTGTAGCGACAGGAACGGTAAAGGGAGTCAGCACTCTCTGGTCTTGGTTTGGTGCTTATACGCAAGTTGTGCCTTCCGAAAAAGGCGTTATAGATTGGATGACGGGAAAGCAGATCACTTATGATGTCAATCATGCCGATGTGATTGTCATTATTGGACCAGATTTACATTGGCGCTGGCTCGACTTGGGATCTCCAGCAGTAACCAACCCAAAAGCGAAAAATATTGTGCCTTCGAAGTTGTATACCTACCTCTCCAAAAACGGAAAAAGTAATTTAGTGACGCCACAACAACCCTTTTGGACGACAAGTGCTGTTTACGGGGCGCTCAACGAAATCTTCAAGATAAAGATTGGAAAATAGTGAAGAGAGTAACTATCGGGTTATTAACTTTATCTCTCATAATTTCTGGAATTTCGACCGCCTCGGCCCATACTGTTTTAATATCTGCAAACCCAGGTAAGGGTTCTATGATCAAGGTTTTACCTGCGAAAATAACTTTGAAATTTGGGGATCCTTTACTCACTCTGGGTAAGCAGGCTATTAATAAGGTAACTGTCACGGATCCAGATAATTTCTTAGTGACAACAGGCGTTGGTTATGTGAAGGGAAGAGTCCTCACCGCGTTCCTAGTAAACGCCACACCTATAACAGGCACATATAAAGTCAGCTATCGAGTCGCATCCCAGGATGGCCACATCGTGACCGGATCATTTACTTTTAAGCTTCAGAATTAATTGGGAAGTGCAGAGTAAAGGTTGCACCTTTGCCCTGCTCCGATTCGACAGTTACAGAGCCGCTATGAGCTTTCATAACAGCGTCAACGATTGATAGCCCGA
>CAIKID010000135.1 GCA_903827345.1 uncultured Actinomycetes bacterium
ATCGCCTGCACCATCGGCGGAGTCATAGCAAATAATTCGAGTGGTATGGCCTGCGGAATAACGGACAACACATACCGAACTTTAGCCAGCGCAACGGTCGTGCTCTACAACGGAGCCATAATCAATACCGCAGATGATGAGAGTGATCTGCAACTGCAACGAGCTGCACCTGAACTTTATAACACGTTAACGTTAATAAAGGCGCAGTTAAGTGATAGAACTGATCTCACAGAGAAGATCAGAATGCAGTATCAGATTAAGAATACGATGGGGTACGGACTTAATTCTTTTATCGACTTTGACTCCATTATCGAAATCTTCTTGCATTTATTGATTGGAAGTGAAGGCACGCTCGGCTTCGTCGCTGAAGCAATTTTCAACACCGTTCCACTCCTCAGTAAGGCTGCGACCACTCTGCTAATTTTTGAGAACCTGATCGCTGCTGCAGAAGCGCTCCCCTCCCTGGAAGCCACGCACCCTGCAACAATTGAGCTGATGGATGCTGCTTCATTACGAGCTGGCAAGGTAAATTTGGGGCAGTTACAACTCCTTGATCACGCAGCTCTTCTCGTTGAATATCAAGCGAACGATGATATAGAACTTGCAGCCTTAGTTGAGAGAGTGCAGGGCTCTCTCAACTCACTCCACACAGTCCATTCTGCTGTTCTATCGACCGACAAAATCGAACGATCTGATCTCTGGCACATTCGTAAAGGTTTATATGCGACCGTTGCGGGTGCTCGCAGATCAGGTACTACTGCGCTCCTAGAAGATATTGCCGTTCCCGTGGCGAAATTGGCGGCGACGTGCATCGGCCTACAGGAGCTCTTCGCAAAGCACGGTTACGACGATGCCGTGATCTTTGGCCATGCCAAGGATGGCAATATTCACTTCCTCATCAATGAAGATTTCCAAAATTCTACAAAGGCCGAGCGCTACCGACTCTTCACCGAAGATATGGTCAATCTTGTTTTATTTCAAGGCGGCTCCCTGAAAGCCGAACACGGCACCGGACGCATGATGGCTCCTTTCGTGGAGCGGCAGTATGGCCCTGAGCTCTACGCGATCATGGTGCGAGTCAAAAAAGCCTTCGACCCATTAGGCGTTATCAACCCCGGGGTCTTGATCTCATCGGACGCGCTCTCCCATATGCACCATATCAAATTTAATCCAACCATCGAAGATATCGCAGACAACTGCGTTGAGTGTGGATACTGCGAGCCGATCTGCCCCAGCAAAGATTTAACCACCACTCCACGACAACGTATCGTCCTGCGCAGAGCACTCGTAAGCGCCAAAGCAGATGGCGAGAATGCCCTTTACCAAGAACTACTTAAAAGTTCCGAATACCATGTTGAAGAAACGTGCGCCGTCGATGGCCTCTGCGAAAGTTCATGCCCCGTCGGAATTAATACGGGATCGTTAGTCACCTCTCTGCGCTCACGCCGAAATGACGGAATCTCCTCCATTATCTGGGAGCAAGCCGCACATCATTGGGGACGTACCGTGCATGGAATTGGAACTTCATTGAACGTCGCAAGAATTATTCCTAGCACCATTATCGAACCGATCAATAAGGGATTGCGTGATTTACTTGGAGCAGATCGCATCCCACTCTGGTCAAAGGATCTGCCAAAGGGCGGGGCCGTTCGTCATCCAAACGTTGTTTCAAACGCTGATTTCGTCTTCTTCTCTTCCTGTCTCGAATCAATGTTCGAAGCCGATACCGCAACCTCATTGAAATCCCTAGCGCACAAAGCAGGGCTGAAATTCACAATCCCTGAAGGAGTCGCCAACCTCTGTTGTGGCACTCCTTGGAAATCTAAGGGCCACACCGATGGCTACGAGACCATGGTTGACTCCACATATGCAACGCTTATCGCTGCCAGCGATGGCGGTCGGCTTCCCATCGTCTGCGAAAACTCTTCATGCACCGAAGGGCTTATTAAAGCAATAAAATCTAAACCGAACTCCATTCTGAAAATTATTGATTCCGTAGATTTTGCCTATGAATTCCTTCTGCCAGAGCTCGATGTAGCAAGGAAACTGCAATCCGTCGCTCTCCATCCAACCTGTTCCAGCACCCTTCTCGGTGCTAATGCCAACCTAGAGTTACTCGCCGCTGCCATCTCTCAGAAGGTCACGATTCCCTTGGAGTGGGGTTGTTGCGCTTTTGCCGGAGATCGCGGAATGCTACATCCTGAACTGACCGCTAGCGCCACCCAAAGTGAGGCTATATCTCTCAAGGACCAGAACTTTGATGCTTACTTATCTACCAACTTGACCTGCGAAATAGGAATGTCTCGAGCAACGAGTCATTCATATAAGCACATACTTGTTCAACTCGACCAACTCACACGATCCAAGAAGGAGCAGCCATGAGCAATACGGCAATCACCCCCGGTCTAGAGTTCTCCGGACTAGTCGCCGTGATCACTGGTGGAACTGGAGGAATTGGCAGTGCGACCGCAGAGTATTTAACTGCACGAGGTGCCAAGGTTGCCATTCTCGACATCGTCAAATCAGCGCCCTCTAAGTACTACGCCGATATCTGTGACATCACCAATGATTCAGATGTACAGCGGGCAATCGCCGGAGTTGTAAAAACTTTGGGCGGCATCGACATTTTGATTAACAATGCGGGTATTGGTGCTGGCGGCGATGTAACTTCCAATAGTGATGAAGAGTGGCTTAAGGTCTTTAATGTAAATCTCTTCGGCGCGGTTCGCGTCACACGTGCGGCGATGCCCTATCTAAAGAAATCCCCATCTGCAGCAATAGTAAATACCTGCTCCGCCGTTGCCACTATTGGTCTACCCAATCGGGCTCTCTACTCCTCCACGAAAGGCGCCCTGGAATCCCTCACCCGCGCCATGGCCGCCGATTACATCTCACTTGGCATACGCGTCAACGCAGTCTCCCCTGGTACGGCAGATACCCCTTGGGTTGCCCGATTACTCGCAGAATCCGCCGATCCTGCGGCAATGAATGCAAACCTCATTGCACGTCAGCCAATGAAACGGTTGATTTCAGCAGAAGAGGTAGCCCATGCAATTGCCTACCTCGCCAGTCCGCTCAGCTCCTCCACCACAGGTACGGTCTTGTCAGTTGATGCCGGGTTACATAGTCTGCGCACTTCCTGATAAATTACGAATCATTGCGGATGTAGTGAAGTGGTATCACGTCAGCTTCCCAAGCTGACAGTGCGGGTTCGATTCCCGTCATCCGCTC
>CAIKID010000136.1 GCA_903827345.1 uncultured Actinomycetes bacterium
ATATTCAAAATTCGCCTCACCCTGCTCCGCGATACCGGCGCTGCGGTAAGTCCATTTAACGCCTGGTTGTTAGCGATTGGTCTTGAGACTCTCTCGCTTCGCATCGAGCGCCATATTGAAAATGCGAGAGCGGTCGCTGCCTACCTCGATGCACATCCTCAGGTAGAAAGCGTCAATTACGCTGAACTCGCCTCTTCGCCATGGAATCACCTCGCCAAGAAGTACGCACCCAAGGGCACTGGCGCTGTCATCTCCTTTGAAATCAAGGGCGGTATTGAAGCTGGAAAGAAGTTCGTTGAGGGCTTGCAGTTGCACTCACATGTAGCCAACATTGGAGATGTGAGATCACTTGTCATCCATCCAGCATCGACTACCCATTCGCAACTCACCGTTGAAGAGCAGTTCACCGCGGGTGTGACCCCTGGATTAGTTCGCCTCTCTGTCGGTCTGGAAAATATCGTCGACATCAAGGCCGATCTCGACGGAGGCTTTGCTGCGGCGAAGTAGATGCTTATATGAATGAGAGCGATTGTCCCGTAACGGGTGCGTGGCTAGAATGCCATGATCCGGGCGCTCGGCAATTCATAAAGATTGGAGACCTCACTCTAGAATCGGGTGAGGTCCTTCCCGACATAACCATTGCTTACCAAACGTGGGGGCAATTAAACGAGGATCGCAACAATGCGATCTTGGTCAATCATGCGTTGACAGGTTGGTCGGATGTACCGGGCTGGTGGCCTTCAATCGTTGGTCCTGGCCTTCCGCTTGATTCCGATAAATATTTTATTATCTGTCCCAATGTAATTGGTGGGTGTCAGGGGAGTACCGGTCCCTCGTCGTTAGCTCCCAATGGAAAGCGTTGGGGATCTCGTTTTCCAGTAATCACCATCCGGGATATGGTCGCCGCAGAGTTACGGGTCACAGACCTCTTGGATATAAAGAGTTATGTTCTAGCAGTAGGCCCATCCCTAGGTGGAATGCGCTCGCTGGAGTGGGCGATCGACCACCCCGATCGAGTAAAAGCAATTTGCACGATCGGCTCCTCTGCAGTTGCCACGGGGGACCAAATCGGAGGCGCATCTATTCAAATACGCGCTATCAAGAGCGATCCACATTTTAACGAGGGCGATTATTACGAGCAGGAGATCGGACCAACCGAGGGCATGGGTATCGCCCGTCGCATCGCACACCTGACCTATCGGACCGAGTCGGAGATGGATGTGCGTTTTGGGCGCGAGCTGCAGGGCGATGAGACTGGGCGTTATGCAGTCGAGTCCTATCTCGACCATCAAGCAGTGAAGTTAGCCAAGAGGTTTGACGCCAACACCTACATCGTTTTGACCGACGCCATGAATTCCCATGATGTGGGGCGCGGGCGCGGGGGAGTTGCCGCGGCGTTGGGCGCTATCTCCATCCCGATTTCAGCGATTTCGATCGACACCGATCGCCTCTTTCCGCTGCGCCTCCAGGAGGAGATTGTGGAGCTGACGCCTTCTGCTCGCCCGCTAGAGACCATTTCATCGCCCTTTGGCCATGATGGCTTCCTGATTGAAGTCGAATCCATGGGAGATCTGCTACGAAAGGCGCTCCAAGGGTAATTCGCCCCCAAATTCGGCGCTTGGATGTGCATTTAGGGCTGTGGACAAATTATAATATGGCTATCGATTCCACTGGTCAGTAAAGTTAGGCCAGGTAAACCAAAGGATGCTCCGTGGCTGTAATTCGTGCGCCCAAAAAAGGCGACCAAGCAAGTAGCGGTACAGCTAAGAAGAGCGCCGTAAAAAAGGCAGTGGCAAAGAAAGTAGCCCCTGCGAAGAAGGTCGTTGCAAAAAAGGTAGTAGCAAAGAAGGCCCCTGCGAAGAAAGCAGTGGCAAAGAAGGCTCCCGCAAAGAAGGCAGCTGTTGCCCCGCATCGTTTCCCTACTAAAGCCGAGTTGGCCCTTCTTAAAGTTCAACATGAGGCAGAGGAGCGCGAGAAAGCAGAGCGCAAAGCGGCTCACCGTTTTCCGACTAAGGCAGAGTTAGAAGCCCGCCGCGCTGCGGAGGAAGCTCTTAAAAATCCTCCTAAAGCTAGCGCAGCAAAGGCAGCTCCAGTCATCACGAAGATTGATGGCGAAGAGGTTGAACTCGAAGAGATTGAACTCGAAGATTTAGAAACACTCGTTGAAGAAGTTAAAGAGATTGTTGCTGAAGAGGAAGAGAAGGCGGAGATTCGCGTCGTCAATGTCGCTGAAGAATCTCAGAATGAAGAAAATGCTTTCACCATTAAGGATTCCGAAGAGGATGATGCGCCGGCCCAGACTGTTTTAACAGCTGGAGCTACCGCTGACCCAGTAAAGGATTATCTCAAACTCATTGGGCGCGTTCCTTTGCTCAATGCAGAGATGGAAGTCGAGCTTTCACTCCAGGTTGAGGCAGGGTTATTTGCAGAAGAGAAACTTGCTCACGATAAGAAGATCGACAAAAAGCTTAAGCGCGAATATGAACAGCTCGTGCTTCAGGGACGTCGCGCTAAAAACCACCTTCTCGAAGCTAACTTGCGTCTCGTTGTTTCGCTGGCAAAGCGTTATACCGGCCGTGGCATGCTCTTCTTGGATCTAATCCAGGAAGGTAACTTGGGACTTATCCGAGCCGTCGAAAAGTTTGATTACACCAAGGGTTATAAGTTCTCGACATATGCGACCTGGTGGATTCGCCAAGCGATTACTCGCGCGATGGCTGACCAAGCGCGCACTATTCGTATTCCAGTACATATGGTTGAAGTAATTAATAAGTTGGCACGTGTTCAGCGCCAGATGCTGCAGGATCTTGGCCGCGAACCAACCCCTGAAGAGCTTGCCAAAGAGCTCGATATGACGCCAGAAAAAGTTGTCGAAGTGCAGAAGTACGGCCGCGAACCGATCTCTCTCCACACTCCACTCGGTGAAGAGGGCGATTCGGAGTTCGGTGATCTCATTGAAGATTCTGAAGCGATCGTTCCTGCCGATGCTGTATCTTTCACACTTTTACAAGAGCAGTTGCACGCAGTCCTTGATACTTTATCCGAACGCGAAGCAGGAGTTGTTGCAATGCGTTTTGGACTTACAGATGGTCAGCCAAAGACTCTCGATGAAATCGGGAAGGTCTATGGTGTAACGCGCGAACGCATTCGTCAGATTGAGTCAAAGACGATGTCAAAGTTGCGCCACCCATCACGTTCACAAGTACTCCGCGATTATTTAGATTAATCTTCGCGGTTCGATTTATAAATGAGCAATAATCCAAAGATCTTTGTAAATCCAAATAGTGGATCGCTGCGATTTACTGGAACTGCAGATTTTGTTGATGGTGATGGCAACATTATCGAGAGCAAAACTAATTTTAAACTCTGCGGGTGCGGTAGATCGAAAGAGAGACCATTCTGCGATGGCTCACATAAAGAGAACAAAGAGTGAGTTTCAAAAGATAAAAACTGCTGAAAGTGCGCTATCTAAATGACTTTGCAACTAATAGTCCAACATTCACTCTAGATTCCTTGTATTGAAGTTGAATGAACATTACATTCGGCAAATTAAGCGGTGTTGCTTAAGAAGTTCTTACCAACAAATATTTAGTCCACCGAGAGAAGGATCTAAAAATGGTTACAGCAACTGCGCAAGCACGTGAAGCAAGAAATGGAATTCATCCCACGAAAGATGAATTGATCAAGACCGTGGTAGTCCTTCTCGATAATTCGACGCTCGATGAGATTACGAGCGAAAAAGTCCTAGAGATTTCTGGTATCTCTCGCGGCTCTTTGTATCACCACTTTCAAGATTTCGCAGAGCTTCTCGAACTAGCCCAGGTGCGTCGTTTCTCGAGTTATGTGAATGACTCCATTGAAGTACTTACTGAGTTGTTTAGTACGGTCTCCTCACGCGAACAATTAGTTCATCGCCTTCCGGAAGTTTCAAAGAGCTTCCAAGCCCCTGAGTTGGCAGATACTCGCATTGAGCGCCTTACTGCTATCTCAAAGGTGATGCACAATCCCAGGATGGCCGCTGCGCTAGGTGCCGAACAAGAGCGTCTTACCGAGACAATTGCTGACCTTTACCGCGATCTCCAGGCTCGGGGTTTGGGTAACCCACTTCTTCAACCACGTACCGCCGCGGTCATGTTCCAGGCCTATACCTTGGGAAGGACGGTCGATGATTTTACGGCAGCCCATATGGATCAAGATAACTGGCTCTATGCCGTCTCATTGGTTGTAGAAAATATCTTCTTTCCCGCTCAATAATCGGGAGCCGTTAGCAATTAACGGCTAAAGCGAGCTGAGATTATTCGACGCTCGCTGGCGTTTCAACCAACTTTGATGTCTCATCTTGGATCGTAGCGACGAGTGGCTTTAACCGAGCGGAATACTCTTTTGCATGATGGCCACAGAAAAGTAATTCTCCGCCATTGAGCAAAGTAGCGCGGACGTATGCTTGAGCCCCGCACCGATCACAGCGATCTACGGCATTGAGAGGGGTAGGTTCGAAGATCATCTGTTCGGTCATCGACTGCTCCTGGTCTGTGAGTCTTGCTCTTTGCTTAATTTCTTCTGACGGTAGTGGAACAGTAATGCATGGTTAGTTTATTCCCTTTTCAATTCCACGGAGCAACTTTCGCTCATTTGGCGCAATTCACAGAAAAAACTCGCGCTTTTCCCTCCCAATCCGCAATTTCGGCGGAGGATGCCCGATAACCTTGGCGCCCATGGCCACCGATGATAAAACCGCTACGACTGCTAATGGCTATACCGCCAAAGACCTTGCGGTCCTAGAGGGGCTCGATGCCGTTCGCAAGCGCCCTGGAATGTATATCGGAACCACTGACTCACGTGGACTTATGCATTGCCTTTGGGAGATTATCGATAATTCGGTTGATGAAGCTCTCGCCGGACATTGCTCAAAGATCGAAATCAATTTGGAAGCAGATGGATCCGTTGAAGTTCACGATAATGGGCGCGGAATTCCGGTTGATAAAGAGCCAAAGACCGGACTCACCGGCGTAGAAGTCGTTATGACTAAATTGCATGCTGGTGGAAAATTCGGTGGGGGTTCCTATGCCGCCTCCGGTGGATTACACGGAGTTGGCGCATCGGTAGTGAATGCACTGGCATCCAGACTTGATGTCGAAGTTGATCGAGATGGAAAGATTTATTGGATGTCTTTCCAGCGCGGTACGGCTGGAATATTTGATGGCGATGGGCCAAAGGCGCCCTTTGTGGAGAAGTCAGGTCTTCGAGTAATCGGAAAGGTGGCCGCCAAGGTCACTGGAACGCGCACCAAGTGGTGGGCCGATAAGCAGATCTTCCTCAAAGAGGCCGAGCTATCGATTGAAGATATTTATGCTCGTGCGCGCCAAACCTCTTATCTGGTGCCAGGGCTGCAATTGACCGTCACAGATAATCGCAGCAAGTCCAAGAGCGTTGAGATATTCCTGCATAAGGGCGGAATCTCGGAATTTTGTACCTTCCTCCGCCCCGATGAACCGGTCGGCGAGGTCATTCGACTCACTGGCAGTGGCGAGTACACAGAAACTGTTCCCGTGCTCGACGATAAAGGGCACATGATGCCAACTGAGGTCAATCGCACAATGGGGGTTGATATCGCACTGCAATGGGGTAACGCCTTCGACACCACAATGACATCCTTTGTAAATATTATTTCGACCCCCAAGGGCGGCACACATACCTTGGGCTTTGAACGCGCTATCACTAAAGCGTTTAACGAAGAGTTGCGCGGAAGTAAGACTCTCAAGAACAATGAGATCGACGTCATCAAAGATGATGTTCTCGAAGGAATTACCGCGGTAGTTACGGTGCGGATGTCAGAACCACAATTCGAAGGGCAGACCAAAGAGGTCCTAGGAACTGCTGCGGCTACCAAGATCGTAGCTAGTGTCGTAGCTGATGAGCTAAAGAATTACTTCGCATCAACAAAGCGGATCGATCGGGCGACGGCCCGCGCCATTATGGAGAAGGTTGCATCGGCTTCCCGTACTCGAATTTCGGCACGCGCCCATAAAGATTTACAGCGTCGCAAGAGCGCGCTAGAAAATAGTTCACTCCCTACAAAACTTTCGGACTGCCGCTCTGATGACACTGGGCGTACTGAACTATTTATCGTTGAGGGAGATTCTGCTCTTGGTACAACCAAGGCGGCACGTAACTCTGAATTCCAAGCCATTCTGCCGATTCGCGGAAAGATTTTGAATGTTCAGAAGGCCTCTCTCTCGCAAATGCTCGAAAACAACGAGTGCGCTTCGATCATCCAAGTAATCGGAGCTGGTTCAGGTGCTTCCTTTACCCTCGACGATGCGCGCTATGGCCGCGTGATTCTCATGTCAGATGCTGACGTTGATGGTGCTCACATTCGCTGCTTATTGCTCACCTTGGTATATCGATATATGCGCCCCCTCATTGAAGATGGGCGGGTTTTCGCCGCTATTCCTCCGCTGCATCGCATTGACGTCGTGGGTGGAAAGCGCGGAGAGATGTATTACACCTACTCTGACGACGAGATGAAGAAATTATTGGCCGATCTTACTAAGAGCGGAAAGCGTTGGAAAGAACCGGTGCAGCGCTACAAAGGCCTGGGCGAGATGGATGCCGATCAATTGCGTGAAACCACGATGGATCCTGAGAAGCGGACCCTGCGTAGGGTCACGATGAAGGATGCCAAGGCGGCAGAGGCGATCTTCGAACTCCTCATGGGCAATGAAGTAGCACCCCGTAAAGAGTTTATTTCGAGCGCCGAGATCGATCGCGATCGGATTGATGCTTAACTTCAAAGTTTAAGCGGCACCGATTCGGGTACGGCGTGGGGTAGCAAACGCTTTTGAGACCGCCGTTAATTCCACTGAAACCTGGGTTTTAATATTTGCCTCGCTAGAGAGAAGCTTCTTTAGCGCTGCGATCGCTTCGCTTAACTGCTTCTGTTCGGTTTCGAGTTCAAGTTTGCTCACCTTGGTGAGGCGACGGAGCGGCATATCCAAGATGTAGGTTGCTTGCTCGTCGCTCAATTTGAATCCCTTCATGAGCGCCTCTTTTGCAATTTGGGCATCTTCGGATCCACGAATGATCTTGATAACCTTGTCGATATCGATAATTGCTTTCAGCAAACCATCGACCAGCGTTAAGCGCCCTTCGGCCTTTGCCTTACGAAATTCGGAGCGACGGCGAACTACTTCGATGCGGTGATCGATAAATACCTGCAGCAGCTCTTTCAAGCCCAGGGTGAGCGGCTTGCCATTGACGAGAGCCACTGCATTAACGGAGAACTGATCTTCCATGGGGGTGAGCTTGTATAACTGCTCGAGAATATCCTCTGGCTCGTAGCCGTTCTTGATTTCTATGACAACCTTGGTGCCTTGTTGGCCATCGGATAGATCGATGATGTCGGAAATTCCGAGGATTTTCTTCCCTTTAACAAGGACCGCGATCTTTTCGACAACCTTCTCGGGTCCAATGTTGAACGGAAATTCGGTGATGACAATTCCTTGCTTACGCGATGAGACCTTTTCGATGACCGCGGTTGCCCTGACTTTGAAAGAGCCACGGCCGCTGGCGTATGCATCGGCGACACCTTCGAGGCCGATGATTTCTCCGCCGGTTGGAAAGTCCGGTGCAGGAACAAATTTCATGAGGGCCCTGAGGGTTGCC
>CAIKID010000137.1 GCA_903827345.1 uncultured Actinomycetes bacterium
CAGAGCGATCGCGATCGCTTCTTGAGCGAACCCGCAAAACGTATGGGTCGCACCGAATTTGCCCGTGACCGCGCCCGCATCATCCATTCCTTTGCGCTGCGTCGCCTGGCCGCCAAGACACAGGTGGCAGTTCCTTGGCTCACCGACTTTCCACGCACCCGACTCTCGCACTCGCTGGAGTGTGCGCAGGTGGGCCGCGAATTGGGTTGGGCGCTAGGCGCTGATCCAGATCTGATGGAAGGTGCCTGTCTGGCACACGACATCGGCCACCCACCCTTTGGTCACAATGGTGAAGATGCTCTCAACGCGGTCTCGCAAGAGTGCGGGGGATTTGAAGGCAACGCACAATCCTTCCGACTCTTGGTTCGACTAGAAGCGAAGACGGTCGATGAAGCGGGCCGCTCTGTCGGACTCAATCTCACGCGCGCTTCGCTGGATGCAGCTACTAAGTACCCGTGGCCGCGCGCCGTTAATAATCGCAAGTTTGGTGTCTACGACGATGATCAAGCGGTCTTTGATTGGGTACGCATTGGCGCTCCTAAGGGTCGGCAGTCGATGGAAGCGCAGATCATGGATTGGTCTGACGATGTCGCATATAGCGTGCATGATTTAGAAGATGCACTTGTTACCGGTCATGTCATGTTGCAAAACTTGAGTGCGGATCTACCTCAACTTTTCCAGGTTGCCCAAGGCACTTACATGAGCGATATGACTGAAGTTGAAGCACAAGCCGCGCTCGCAGATCTACAAGCTTTGTCGTGCTGGCCTATAAATTACGACGGTTCGCATCGCCACCTCGCTCGCCTCAAAGATTTGGCTTCGCAATTGGTCGGACGCTTTGCGCTCGCTGCCGAAAGTGCGACGCGCGATCAATACGGCGATGGCCCACTCACACGTTATAACGCCAATCTTGTTGTGCCTCGCGCCCAGCGCATCGAAGTTGCCATTCTCAAATCGATCGCTACCTACTATGTAATTAACGCTGCCTCTTCCCAAGAGAGATATGCCGATCAGCAGATCATCATCAAAGAGCTGGTTGAGATGGTCTTGGCTCAGGCTCCGGCATCCCTAGAGTCCTTCTTCCTGGATGACTGGAATCTGGCAACCAATCACTCAGAACGGCTCCGCGTTGTTGTGGACCAGGTCGCTGCGCTCACCGATCCAGGCGCATATGCGCTTCACGCCAAATTGCAAAGCCTAAGATAGCCACCATGGCCGGACGCATTAGAGACGAAGACGTAACCTACGTCCGCGAGCACACACCGATTGAAGATGTCGTCGGAGATTTCGTACAACTTAAAGGCGCTGGTGGGGGACAGAAGAAGGGTCTCTGCCCTTTCCATGACGAGAAGAGCCCTTCTTTTAATGTGACTCCTTCTAAAGGGTATTTCCACTGCTTTGGTTGTGGCGTTGGCGGAGATGTCATCAACTTCCTGATGAAATTAGAGCACCTCACCTTCACCGAGACGGTCGAACGCTTGGCCGAACGCATTGGTTATCAACTGCATTATGACTCCACTGGTCCATCTGCTGGAAGTGGCATCAATCGTTCGCGTTTGGTCGCTGCAAATACTGCGGCTGCCGCCTTCTATCGCGAACAGCTGGGGCTACCCGGCACCGCACAAGTCGGACGCGAATTCCTCACCGGACGCGGCTTTGATAAGACAGCGGCCGAACAATTTGGCGTTGGGTATGCGCCCGATGAGTGGGATGCGCTCTACAAGCATATGAGTGCGCTGGGCTATAAAGATGATGAACTCAACCTGGCGGGTCTGACCAAAGAGGGAAGCCGCGGTGGTTTAATCGATCGTTATCGCAATCGCTTGGTCTGGCCCATCAAAGATATCTCTGGTGACATTGTGGGATTTGGCGCCCGCAAACTTGCGAGTGATGATAAAGATCAAGGTCCTAAATATTTAAATACATCTGAAACTCCGATTTATAAGAAGTCACAGATCTTGTACGGCCTGGATATGGCAAAGAAAGAGATCGCCAAGAAGCGCCAAGTCGTGATCGTTGAAGGCTATACCGATGTAATGGCTGCGCATCTGGCGGGCATCACTACAGCGGTAGCTACCTGTGGAACAGCTTTCGGCGATGACCATATTCGCATCATCCGCCGCCTCTTGATGGATGATGATGCATTTAGAGGCGAAGTGATATTTACCTTCGACGGCGATGCCGCGGGACAGAAAGCCGCGCTGCGCGCCTTCGATGATGACCAGAAGTTTGTAGCGCAGACCTTTGTTGCAGTTGAACCATCGGGAATGGATCCCTGCGAACTACGCCAATCGGGCGGAGATCTTGCAGTGCGAGATCTGATCGCACGACGAGTTCCACTCTTTGAATTTGCGATGCGCAGCGTGATTAAGCAATACGATGTTGCTTCCGCTGAAGGTCGCGTGAGTGCGCTTAATCAAGTTGCTCCGCTCGTCGGAAAGATTCGCGATGCCTCCTTGCGCCCTGAATATATTCGCCTGGTGGCGGGATGGCTCGGCATGGAAGTCGATACCGTCTCTGCCGCCGTAAAGCGCGTGGCGGGGAAGAGCAACACACCGCTTCCTGATGCACCGGCGATGGCGGTCAATCTCTCTGACCCAATATTGATGTTGGAGCGCGAAGTTCTTAAAGCAAAATTACAGGCGAACGAGTTGGCTCCCCAGTGGGTTGATATCGAGGCCAATGCATTTACTTATCCACCTTATGCAGCGGTGCGCGCCAAGATCGATTCGCTGCCTGATATGAATATCTCTTCACTTCTCGACCGAACTGAAGATGAGAATCTGCGTGGTCTGCTGACTGAGTTGATCGTGGAGCCCATTCGAACCGATGGTGAAGTCTCGGAGCGCTATGTAGCCAGCATTATTGCCCGGCTGCGCGAGGTCGGTTTGAGCCGCGATATCGCTGAGATTAAATCGACCCTGCAACGGATCAATCCGGTCGATGAGGCCGAGCGATATACCGAGATCTTTGGGGCGCTGGTGGCCAAAGAGGCGCAGAGGCGAGCCCAGAAGGACCTTGCGATAGGGGATCTATGATTTAGCCAAATCGCGGGATCTTGCTAAGATTCCCTCTCTAGGTGCCAAATATTCCCTGATAGCTCAATTGGCAGAGCAGTCGACTGTTAATCGACAGGTTCTTGGTTCGAGTCCAAGTCAGGGAGCTTCCGCTTCAGCAGAGATTTTTAAGGTTGGCTCGGTATGCTCAGCGCACACCGAAGGGACACCATGGCTCGCTTTTCTACCGCTGACACTTGGCGCACACAATCAACAGGCACACGGGTACTCCGCCTCATGCTGGGCGGCACCTGGCTCTATGGCGGCCTGCAGAAGGCATCTGACGCTCAATTCTTCAATAAGGCTTCGACAGGCTATATCGGTGCCCAGATTACGGGCTTCGCCAAGAACTCTCCGCTCTCCTTCATCTTGAAGCACATGATCTCCCACGCCGCGCTTGCGGGTTGGATGATCCTGCTCGGTGAAATTGCCATTGGCTTAGCAGTCCTCAGCGGCGTCGCGCTCCAAGCTGCCATCATCGCCGGCGCAGGAGTATCAACCATTTTGTGGTTGTCGGTTACCTGGCATGTACACCCTTATTTCCTGGGATCAGATACCGCATATCTTGTTATGTGGATCGCGCTCTTCTTCTTGGTTCGCAAAGAGGCGGCCCCGCGTGCGCGAAAGAGTCCAATTCCTAACCTGACCGACCGTCGCGAAGTTATGCGCATCATTGGTGTTGGCACAACTGCAGTAATCGCAGCGCTCGCTGCTGGTGGATTGAAGAAGTCGATTCCAGTTCCAACAGCGGGAAACAAGATCGTTGCCTTGTCAGCCTTTCCAGTTGGATCAACTATGCAGTTCACCGCACCCGATGGAAACCCAGCTTTCCTATTTAGAACAAAGGTTGGAGTATTTGCCTACTCTGCAGTTTGCACCCACCAAGGTTGCACTCTGGGATACAACCCATCGGCAAATAGCCTCGATTGCCCGTGCCACGGTAGTACATTTGATGTAGCCAACGGCGGCGCGGTGCTCGGTGGACCAGCTCCAGCACCACTTCCTACATACAAGGTTGCTATAAGTGGCGACGCGATTGTGACGGTATAAAAGTGGCTATATTTAAATTGCAGATCGCTCTTCCAGATCGCCCCGGTTCGCTAGGTGCGGTTGCATCCGCTATCGGCTTCGCCGGCGGAGATATTCGCTCGCTTGTAACGGTGCGCACCGAAGATGGAAAGGGAGTCGACGATATTACAGTCGCCATTCCTGGCAACGATCCAACTGACTTACTTGAGGTACTTAACGCAATCGGTGGAGTTGAAGTTCGCTCTATCGAGCCTGCGATTTAACCGTATCGCTAATCATCATCTCAAGGTCTCGGGTGGGTTGCCATCCGAGCAGAGATTTCGCTTTAACAATGGATGCGACCAGGCTTGCTGGATCACCAGCACGGCGTGGACTTTCAACCGCGGGAACTGTTCGCCCTAAAACCTTTGCAGCTACCGAAATAACTTCACGAACGGAATAACCGCCACCGCTACCAAGGTTTACGATCTCGTGCACGTGGGGCTTAAGAGCACCGAGCGCCAATATATGTGCTTCGATCAAATCAAGAACATGCACGTAGTCGCGGATGCAAGTTCCGTCTTTGGTATCCCAATCAGTGCCGAATATTTTGAGCGGGTTTGCTTCTGTAGCGCGTAGAACCAGCGGGATTAGGTGCGTCTCTGGGTTGTGGCGTTCGGCCAACCAGCCATTCGTTGATTCGTATGCACCCGCAACGTTGAAATAACGGAGCGAAATAGCGCTAATTCCACGTGCGCTGATCATCTTGTCGATCGCCAGTTTTGATGCACCATAGGGATTAGTGGGAGCAGTAGCTGACTCTTCAGTAATGGGATCATCAACAGGCTGGCCATAGGTGGCGGCCGATGAAGAGAATACGATGCGATCGATACCGTGAATCGCCATTGCATCCAGCAAATTCTGCGTGCCATCAACATTGACGTGGTGATAGAGATCGGGCTTTTCTACCGATTCGCCGACAAGTGACTTGCCTGCGAAGTGAATGACTGCTTCGCACCCGGCTAGCGCATTGCGCAGCGCATCTGGATCTAAGAGCGAGCCCTCGACAAAGGTGGCGCGGGGATCGACCGCATCGGCATGGCCCATGGAGAGATCATCGAATACGACGACTTCATATCCGCGCTCGACCAAAATTGCTACTGCGGTTGATCCAACATAGCCCGCTCCACCAGTTACCAAAATTCTCGACATAGAACGAAGCCTACTTTAATTACGGATTTGCCCTGCGCAGCTGTCGACTGGAGCTGGCTTTGGAGAGGAGGTGGGCGAAGGTTTTGCGGGGGCGGAATTTATTGGACTAGGTGTCGGGGAAGGGGCTTGGTCAACGGTAAATACGACAGGGATTTGTGCGGCAGCTTCTGTGCCACTGGGATCGGTGAAATTAATCGTTCCAACGTAATTTCCCGCAGGCAGATTGGTAATTTTCACGAGCCACGATCCTGATGAATTTCGGGTGATTGATTGAATTCCAGGGCTCATCATCGTCGAAGCGGGAACATAACTCACGCTGCCGGTCACCACGGGGGTGGCATTGGGGCGAACCACGTTGACATAGAAGAGGACCGGATCGTTTGTTGTCCCGGCCGATTGTGCAGTGATGGATATCGCGGTCGGTTCGTTGAAGGGCAACATCTGGTTGCTATCGGGTTGCCAGAGCCCGCGAACTAACTTCAAGAAATCGTTATTGTTTCCGAAGAAGACATTGAGATCCACTCGCGTTCCTGGCACTCCGTACTTACCAGCGATTCCACACGAGGTGTACTGCCAGATCTGCCACTGCGTCGTGCAATCTTGGTTGGTCCAGGAATCGGCGTAACAACCGACAGTTTTAGAATTTGGTTGCGCGGTGGTGATTGCGGGATTGATTGAATAATGGGCTAGCCAGAGTGGATATTGGCGAAGGGCTGCCGAACGCGACATCGCAGTTTCTAAGAATTGCGGATAGCTATAAACAAATGGCTTGCGACCAGTAGCCGCAGCCACGGTATCGAGCCAGGTCTGCGCCCACAAAGTTACGTTGGCCATTGATGCATAGCGGGAGCAATTACCATGTGTGACGAGAATGCAGTTCTTCTCTAAATCGAGGGCGACCGGCAAATCGCGTCTTCCATAACCACCGAGTGACGCGATTCGCCAAATAACTTTCTGCGCCTGCGCCTTAGCATCCTTGATTACCGTCGCCTTGTCGCTGGCGTTGGGAAGGGTGGCAAAGTAATAAAACGAGGTGTAGATGCTGGCCGCATGGGCAGCTAGCCGATCAGGGACCATATATTTGACGGCCTGGGCATCGTTTGCATCAATGGTGTCGCCGCCCTTGATGATGACAAAACGAATTCCGGCTGCATACATTTTCTTGAAGTTGATAGCTGCATTGCCTGGATGTTGGTAATAACTAATATCCATACCGTGGATGCGACTTCCTGGTCCCAGGGCATCTATCTTGGCGGGAGTAGTTACGGCAGATGCCACATTGCCGACCAGGGCTAAAGCCATGGCGATGGCCAAAATCGAGCGTTTCATACTTCAAGAATCTCGAGCGACTCTTTGAACACCTCGTGGATCTTCTCGTGAAGTAGCGCAAGGTGACGTGGGTTTCGAGCAATAGAAAAATTGTGATCTCCGCCGAATTTCTGGGCATCGCTGAAGTTGATGATCAAGACTCCAGCATCAACAGAGACTATGCGCGCATCGAAGTAAGCCAGCCAAGCGATGCGATCGGCATCGAGAACGGCATCGAGAACCTCGTTCCAACGAGATTTAACCTCTTCGACTGTAAGCGCTGACATACCTCAACAATAAAGCAAAGAGCGATTAAGCCTTGCCATGTACATCGTGAAGGTAGCGTGAGCCGCGCAACGCGCTAAACAGCGCTCCGATAAGGGCCATTGCCAGCGCCATGGTGAAAACAATTACCAGACCATGGTGGAACGGTTGTGAAATCAAATTGGGGAAGAAGTGTTTACCCGTGAGCGTCGCCCATTGCGCATTAGTCACATGAGCCGCGCCTTGACTTCCCAGCAAACTCTGAAGTGGGTTGTAGCCAAGGAACGAAGCGAAGAGGCTGCCGACCACCGGGAGGCTAGCTATCTGATGGGCTTGCGCCACAGATACGCCATTTGCCGTTAAACCTGCGAACAACGAAGTTGGCAAGGCGTGACTCAATCCAACGATCATGAGAGAGAAGAAGATTCCAATTGAAAGGACCATTCCCGTATTCATAAATGCGGCTTGGATTCCTGCGGCAGCTCCTCGGCTCGTAGCGGGCACACTATTCATCACTGCGGTGGCATTAGGGGCAGAGAACATCCCGCCGCCAATTCCGTTGAGCAGTACCAGCACCGCAAACCAGATGTAATGAAAGTTGGTTGGCACGAGTAGCAGCCCGATGAAGCTGCTCCCGAAGATCAACATTCCAACGGTAGAAAGTAGGCGAGCTCCGTGGCGATCAGAGATCCAGCCACTTGCGGGTCCAGCAAAGAGGAAGCCTACCGTCAAGGGAAGAAGATAGATGCCGGCCCAGAGTGGCGTTGCGGTGTAGGCATATCCATGAATGGGCAACCAGATTCCCTGCAACCAGATGATCAACATAAATTGTAATCCGCCGCGCGCGGTAGCTGCCAAAAATCCGGCGCCTGATCCCATTGCAAAGGCGCGGATCTTGAAGAGATGCAGGTTAAACATCGGATACTTAACCTGCATTTCAATAACGAAGAACGCGGTCAAGAAAACGAATGCGAGTCCAAACCCAATGAGGACTTTAGGTGCCAACCATCCCATCGACGATCCGCCATACGGTTGAATCCCATAAACCATTGCGATCAAGAGCGAAGTCAGCCCGAGTGCGAAGGTGAGGTTGCCCCACCAATCGATCGTGGCATGAGCACGCTTGCCATTGTCCTTGAGGCTGATGTAACCCCAAATTGTTCCAAAGAATCCAAAGGGAACCGATACCCAGAAGACCAGCCGCCAATCACCGATAGAGAGCAGTCCGCCGGCGATCAAACCAATAAAGGAACCACCGATAGCGGCGACCTGATTGATGCCAATGGCCAACCCACGTTGTTCCACGGGGAATGCGTCTGCGATGATGGCAGAAGAGTTAGCGAATAACATCGCGCCGCCCACGCCTTGCACCAAACGCCAAATAACCAACCAGAGCGCGCCCTTGCTTTGATGGTACGGATCAAGGGCGAGCAAGATGGAAGCGATAGAGAAGACTAAAAATCCCAAGTTATAAATCCGCACCCGACCAAAGATGTCGCCGATACGGCCCAGGCTAATTACAAGTACTGCAGTCACGAGCATGTATCCCTGCAGTAACCAAAGCAGATAGCCAACATTGCTGGGGGAGAGCGGGTCGATCCCTACGCCGCGAAAGATGGCGGGTAATGAGATCAAGATGATAGAAGAGTTGATTGTCGCCATAAAAATGCCGAGAGTTGTATTGGTAAGGGCGACCCACTTGTAGCGCGGAGAGATTGTGCTCGTTGTTACAGTTTCAGTCACCCTTGCAGGGTAGCACAGAGGTTTTTAACTGTTTTTAGTGACATTTACATCGACTGAGGTAGTTACATTCACAGATATTTGAACTCTTCGGCCAGGAGCTGTATCAAGAAGGCGCAGCCTCCACGTTTCGCCTGGTGCCATGGCAAGCGCGACGGATGCACTAAGTGATGCAGTACCAGCGGCTACGGTTAGTACCGTTGTTGCGCCAGTGGAGCAAACACCTGTCGACTCCGTCCAAGTTCCGGTGCAATAGCTCAAAGTGGCTGTTCCAGATTGGATTCCCGAGAGTTTGGTTACCGTAATAGTTTCACTCGCGAGAGGAATGGTGCCAAAGTTGACTAAAGATTCGAAGTCTCCAATAGTTGCAGTGGTCGAAGGTATCGAATACAGAGTTTTAGTATTGCTAGTTGTAGCAGTAGCGACGACCACTGCGGACAGAGTGCCGGTGCTGACGGTGGGAGTGGTGTTTGTCGCCGCGATCAAACTTGCGTCACATGCGCCGCTAACCATGGCGAAAGAAAGAATCAAGGAGATGAGGACCTTCCCCAAGGTTTTAGATAGCGTAATCATCTGTTGTTTGTTAGTGCGACACGTTGCGATTCGGTAACGGCGAATTGTAGCGTTGCTGTCAGCCCCAGTATTGAAGGCGCGGTTGTAGGGGTGACTACAGGAGCCTGACCATCCGTTACTGATTCAGAATCAATTAAATCTATCTGAAATTCGATTTGCAAATATGTGGTGGTGTTGGGAGCGGTATTGATTGCAAAGCTATTTGCCGTGAGAAGATTCTTCAACGAGTCTCCGAGCAGTGTGGTCGAAGTACCTCCGCAGGTGCCAATGGTCGAACTACCAATCGTGTACGTCCACGCCTGAGTGCAAGATTTAATTGTAAGGATGATTCCTCGACTGGCATCGGTGCTGAGAAGTGTCGGTGTCGAATCGGTGATTCTAAGACTCGGGCTAGTCGCACCACCCGTTCCCTGCGTGAAATCAACATAGCGATATTGTTTGTCACCTGGTGACATATTTGTTATGGAGGATGACCAGCCAGCACTACTTCCATCCGAGGCGGCAGTCATGACTAATTTGCCTGAGGCAATTGATTGGGTAGTGCGATTTGAAGCCTGAGCTATAAGGCTGGCATCGGCGGATGAAGTAACTAAGGAGATCCCGAGACTTCCAGCAAGCAAGAGAAGAAAAGGGTAAAGCAAGGCCCCCCCTATGAAGGAGAGACCTTGCTTTACGTTACTCATAGCTTCTAAACGACTTCTAACTAAGCGTTAGTCGTCGTGGCGGTGCGTTGCTGCTCGGTGAAAGTAAAAGTTGCGGCAGCTGTCTGACTCTGAATTGTTGGTTCTGTCGCTGCAACAGATTGTGCTGATGCGGCAGAAGTATTGGTGATTGTGTCTACAACAGGAGTAGCCGTAACGGTTGTGCCTGAAGAGGTAAGAACGTGGTAGGCACCATTGAAACCAATTGAAGTTCCGGTGAAGCCAGCTACGGAGAAGTATTCACCAACAGCCAATTGAGCGGCATCGGATGAAGACATGGTGAAGGAAACAGCTGCATTAGCAACTGTTTTCGCCTGAACAGCGGTGATGGTCTGAGCGCCATTTGTAACAACAGGAGTTCCAGCATTTGTGGTGGTCTCATTGTTTGTGGTGTTGGCAGGCAGAGTCATGATGATCTGGAGGAAGTTGGTTGTGTTCTGCGCCAGGTTGAAGTTGGTAAGCGCCTGTGCGGTACGAAGTGTGTATCCACCAGTTGATGCGAGAACAACGGACTGTATGCCACTGCAGGTGCTTGCTGAAGTTGCATTGACAAATGTCCAAGCAACTGTGCAATTATTCACAGTGAATTGAATGCCGCGTACGTTATCGCTCGTAAGCGAGGTGTCGCCCGTTGCACTTAGCGCAAGTGTTGGCAAGAGTGCGGTTCCTTGTGTCGCGCCTTGCTTCAAATCGATATAGCGGTACTGCACATCGCCAGGAACCATGCCGGTAATCGGGGTCGTTGAGGAGAAGCCAGCGGTCTCGCTTGTGGCGGTTGAGTTTGCCAGGGTGAGGTTGAGCGAACCAGATGCAATGCTCTGTGCAGAGGCGTTGGTACCGATAGCGGTCAGGTTAGCGGAAGTGACGCCAGTGACGAGAGCAATGCCCAAGATTCCGGCGCTAGGTATCGCAATCATTCGGAAAATTTGAGCAGAGCTCTTTCCGACGAACAAGGTAGATAGTTTCAATGTAACTCCTATTTTCTATTGGGTGATTGATTTCAATTGTGATTCTCTGAATTTTCGAACCATGTATTCCTAAGAGCCACCTCCGAGCAAGGTAGTTTCTTCAGGAACGCTCTGTATCTCGTTTTCGTTCTTCGGCTTAGACTTCATGGATCTATAGGTCAGATTCCCAATTGCCAAAATTGCAAAGAGGGCAAAGGCATATCTGCCGAGTTTTCCGGTCAGATTGATGAGCACATACCCAATCTTGGGAAGCACCATTTTTGCGACGGGTATTGGCATGCTCTGATTGAAGATAACCGGGGTGTCGGCTACCGGGTTTGCGTCGCCCTTGGTGGTAATTACAAGTTGATCGGATTTCACTTGGATATCTGCGATGCGGTGGGCAACTTCAGTTCCCAGTTTTGTGTTGTAGTAGAGAATGACTTCTCCGGTTTTAAGTGAACCAACGCTCTCGTATTTTGTGAGAACCACGTCTCCAGGTTTAATGGTGGGCCGCATGCTGCCCGATGTGACAACGCTTAAGTGAAAGCCGAGCAGCGTTGCAAGCACGGTAGGTAGAAGTGTGAGAACGACAAGTGCGATTGAAAAGATGCGACCTGCGCGCTGCGTGTTGGTTTTCATGTCGTGAAATTAATGTGGTAACTGTCGCCTCACAATAAGTGAGTTAAAGAATATGGGGCTAACTGTTTCTAGAGATTTTTACTATGTAGGTATCCACACTTTATATGCAACTTGAGGGGTTTACACACACCAGAATTTTTGAAATGGACCTGCGCGATATTTGCTAGACACTTTCGGTTAGGCAACGTTAATGGTTGCTTGGTTAGTGGTGCAAATAGTTAAGCGATGAAATTCATCTATCGGGGTTCTTCCATGCAACACCATTTGAGGTCGTATTGAGTTATAGAAGTTTTCGCAGTACTCAGTAATTGCCTCATTGATCTCCTCATAAGATTTCCATGATTGACTGTGAAGCAACTCTGTTTTGATCTTCCCAAAGAAGCTTTCGATCATCTGATTGGC
>CAIKID010000138.1 GCA_903827345.1 uncultured Actinomycetes bacterium
CCTTTGCTGTCGACGGGTTGGTGCGGAACTGATTGGCATCCATCGAGCACAAAAATGGCGCCCACTGCATGTGCGGCAGCAATTATTGGCGCGATGTCAGGCGCGGATCCCAGCACATTTGATTGGTGGGTTATGGCGACGACTTTGCACTTTGAAGTGATGACCTCATCGATGCGCGAAAGGTCCAGTGAACCATCGGGCTTCATTTCAAACCACTTGAGGACAGCTCCGGTGCGTTTTGCGAGTTGTTGCCATGGCAAGAGATTTGCATGGTGTTCTAGCTCTGACACCACAATCTCGTCGCCCGCTTTGATTCCCAGTCGACTGCTACTGCGCTCAAAAGAGACCGCAAGGACATTAAGACTTTCAGTGGCGCTCTTGGTGAAGATAATCTCTTCACTCTTAACCTGTAAGAATTTTGCGACGCTTTCGCGCGCGCCTTCATAGGCCTCGCTCGCTATCTCGGCCAAGTAATAGCTGCCGCGATGTACGGCCGCATTCTGGGTGCTGTAAAAATTACGCTCTGCATCCATGACCTGGATCGGCTTTTGACTTGTAGCGCCACTATCTAAAAAGACCAGCCGCTTTCCCCCGCGCATCGGTACATCGAAGATCGGGAAATCGCTTTTGATCGCGGCTACATCGAGAGTTGACTTCATAATTAGGCGGTGGCGTACTCCGCATAACCGTTCTCTTCTAACTTGGTTGCCAATTCTGGCCCGCCCTCTTCGACGATGCGTCCACCGGCGAATACGTGAACGAAATCTGGCTTGATGTATCGCAAGATGCGGGTGTAATGGGTAATGAGCATGATGCCAAGATCTTGATTCTCTTTCACGCGGTTAACGCCTTCCGAAACAATACGTAGTGCATCAACATCTAGTCCAGAGTCGGTCTCGTCCAAGATGGCAATCTTTGGCTTCAAAAGTTCCATCTGCAGGATTTCATGACGCTTCTTCTCGCCGCCAGAGAAGCCCTCATTAACGTTGCGCTCGGAGAAAGCTGGATCCATGGAGAGAGCAGACATCGCCTCTTTCACTTCGCCAACCCAGGTACGTACCTTGGGAGCCTCTCCGCGAATAGCAGTTACAGCGGTACGCAAAAAGTTGGAGACTGATACTCCGGGAACTTCAACTGGATACTGCATAGCCAGGAAGAGTCCGGCCTTGGCCCGCTCATCGACTGTCATTTCAAGAACATCGACTCCGTCTAGTGTCACAGATCCTGATGTGATCGTGTACTTCGGATGTCCTGCGATCGAATAGGCCAGCGTAGATTTGCCGGAACCATTGGGTCCCATGATTGCGTGAGTTTCACCAGAGTTGATGGTGAGGTCTACCCCACGAAGAATCTCTTTCGCACCCTCTTCTGTGATAACCGAGACATGCAGTCCCTTAATCTCTAATGTGCTCATTTACATCTCCTTCGTCTTGGGGCTAATAGTTAAAACATTTCCTGAGCGATCTACCTGAAAGGTTTCTAGCGCTTCTGTAGCTGGCAGGGTTACCGCAGCGCCAGTTCTAAGGTCAAAGTCAGCTCCGTGCAACCAGCACTCGATAACAAAACCCTTTACTTCCCCATCCGATAACTCTGCATGGGAATGCGTGCAGATATTAGAGACGGCAAAGACCTCATCGCCAACTCGTGCAACGCATACTTGCTTCCCATCTACATCCACTTGAATCGGTTTTCCCGCTGTAAGTGAATCGAAATTAATTTGCGTCATATCTTGACCACCGATAGCTCGCTATCAATGCGGTTCATGATCCGCTCTTCAATCGCTTCTAACTTCAGCTTCGAAACGATATCGGAGAAGAATCCGCGAATAACCAAGCGCCTTGCCTGTTCGGAGGGGATTCCGCGGGACATCAAATAGAAGAGTTGCTCATCATCAAAACGCCCCGTGGTGCTGGCATGGCCTGCTCCGACAATGTCGCCAGTCTCAATCTCCAGATTTGGAACAGAGTCAGCGCGCGCGCCGTGCGAAAGCAAGAGGTTGCGGTTGAGCTCGTAGGTGTCAGTCCCTTGCGCCGCTGCCTTAATAAAGACATCGCCGATCCAGACCGTGTGTGCAGAATTTCCGTTGAGGGCTCCCTTGTAGTTAACGCGGGATCTCGCTCCTGGAACGCCGTGTTCAACATGTACGCGATGCTCGAGATGTTGACCATCTGTTGCAAAGTAAAGACCGAAGAGTTCGGCATTTGATCCAGGCCCGGTGTATTCAACAGTCGGAGAGATGCGAACTACGGAGCCACCAATACTTACGACATACGAAGTGAATGTGGCATCTTTACCGATAATGGCGTGATGTCTAGCAACATGAACTGCGCGTGCGGACCACTCCTGCAGAGTCACAAAACGGAGATTTGCTCCCGCAGCTAGATTGAACTCAATCTCCTCTGCCAATACGCCTTCACCGCTATTTTCTATCACGAGAGTCGCGTGGCTATTTGTACCGGCGTTCACCTGCACTCGAGATATTTCAGGAGTCATATCCAACATTTTGCGAATGAGAAAGATAGGGAGAGCAATCTCTGCATCCTTCTCGATAGAGACCAGAAGCACCTTTGATACACCATCGCGAACCCGACGAATAATATGATCATCGTTCGCGGAGATCGGCGGGAGTGCCACAGCATCTTCCACTGTGATAACTACTCCTGCAGGAATATCTGCAGGTTCTAGCGAGATCCGATCATGCAGTTCAACAGATGTCTCGTGGAGTCCTGCTAAGCGGTTCAAGGGTGTAAAGCGCCAAGGCTCTTCGCGACCCGTTGGAACCATATAATTTGTAGTTGTTGCAAGTGACATTAGCCAACAGCGCCTTCCATTTGAAGTTCGATAAGGCGATTGAGTTCGAGGGCATATTCCATCGGCAATTCACGAGCGATCGGCTCAATGAAGCCGCGAACGATCATCGCCATCGCCTCATCTTCCGACAGTCCTCGTGACATAAGATAGAAAAGTTGATCATCGCTGATCTTTGAGACGGTGGCTTCATGCCCCATCGAAACATCATCTTCACGGATATCTACATACGGGTAGGTATCTGAGCGCGAGATGGTGTCGATCAAGAGCGCATCGCACTTAACGGTCGACTTAGAGTGATGTGCACCAGGCAAGATTTGAACGAGTCCACGGTATGAGGTTCGTCCTCCCCCGCGTGCAACAGATTTAGAGATGATGGTGGAAGAGGTATAGGGAGCGGCGTGGACCATCTTCGATCCAGCATCCTGATGCTGTCCTTCACCGGCAAAGGCAATGGAGAGTGTTTCGCCCTTGGCATGCTCGCCCATCAAAAATACCGCAGGGTATTTCATAGTTACCTTGGATCCGATATTTCCATCGATCCACTCCATCGTCGCGCCTTCGGCACAGGTGGCGCGCTTGGTAACGAGGTTGTAGACATTGTTCGACCAGTTTTGAATCGTCGTATAACGAACGCGGGCGCCCTTCTTAACGATGATCTCGACAACTGCCGAGTGGAGAGAATCGGAGGAATAAATGGGAGCCGTACAGCCCTCGACATAATGAATATATGAACCTTCATCGGCGATGATCAGCGTGCGTTCGAACTGACCCATATTTTCGGTATTGATTCGGAAATAGGCCTGCAATGGAATGTCAACGTGGACGCCCTTTGGAACATAAATAAATGAGCCGCCAGACCAGACCGAAGTGTTGAGAGCTGCAAACTTATTGTCGCCCACTGGGATTACGGTGCCGAAATAC
>CAIKID010000139.1 GCA_903827345.1 uncultured Actinomycetes bacterium
CATGCACCGGTAAATCGCCGAGGACGACCTCTCGGATCGTTGCTCCAGCGGCCGCGTTATCGGCCTGACTCAGTATTCCGATGTGAACCGCATTGGATTTAGCGACGCGACCTTCATCGGGCTCAAGGGTGCCCGCCATTATCTTCAGGAGGGTGCTCTTTCCATCGCCGTTGCGGCCGACAACGCCAATCCGCTCACCTTGAGCAACGCCAAGTGAGACGCCATCCAACAGTGGGCGGATATCGAAGGCTTTCGAGACCGACTCTAAGTTAAGTAAATTCACTCCCTATAGTCTGTCACGGATTGCACGTGTTAAGAATTCGAAGGAGCTGATCCCAAGGTGACGGTAAATACCTTGCTTCCCCCGGTTGGTAGCGTTGCCGTAATTGAGACGGTACTACCTGGCGCATACGAACGAATCCGCACGATCGCGGTCTCTGCATCTGGAATACGGCTCCCGCCAATATTGGTGATGATCGCACCCACGGGGACTCCAACCTTATCGGCGGCCCCTCCAGTAACGAGCTGTGAGACCTTAGCTCCAATACCGGTATAGCTTTGATCGAAGTAGACCCCGAGAACTGGTCTGGTCGATGTATGAGTTGGACTTGTAATGATCTCATTGATGGTGCGCTGCGCTTCATTAATAGGAATTGCAAATCCAAGACCTATAGAACCGGCGGTTGTACCCGTGGCTGCATTTGATGCAATCGCACTATTGATACCGATCATGCGGCCTTGAGAGTCGGTCAGCGGTCCGCCGGAATTGCCAGGGTTGATCGCAGCATCAGTTTGAATGGCATCCACATACGATTGCGTTGTTGAGTTTGTGCTCTGGGTAGTTACGGGCCGGTTGAGAGCTGAAACGATTCCAGCGGTTACTGTGCCGGTCAAACCAAGGGGTGAGCCAAATGCTATGACTGGATCTCCAATGGAGATGGTAGATGAATCACCTGTGGCGATCACTGGAAGATTTGGAGTTGCAACGTGGAGCACAGCAAGGTCGTATGAAATGTCGCGACCAACAAGAGTTGCTGGAACCTTTGTCCCATTGTTGAGATCGATATTTAAAGTGTATGGGTTGCCTGCGACGGTAAATGCATCGATGACGTGATTATTTGTGACGATGTAGGAACCGGTCGTATCCGATTTAATAATTTCACCGGAACCGGTGTCACCAGAACCGGTGCTATCGAGAACATCGACCGTCACTACCGAAGGTGCTACTTTATTGACAATATTCTTTAGCGATCCACTTCCAACATTGACCGCAGTTCTGTTGCCCGTGCAAACACCTGTAGCACTGGCATAGAGAGCGTTCGTAGAGTTATCGGCACATGCTGTGACCACACTTGCAGAGGTCAAACTGTTGGCAGCGGTAGCCACTCCACCAATCGCGGTAGCGCCTGCTATGAAGCCGATGGTGAGCTTAGAGATCGTGCTCAGGCCATTGATCTTCTGGAAGATTGACATCAAATTATCCCTTTCGTCATTTAAGTATCTAGGGGCCATTTAAGCCGTTAGACCCTAAATAATACGCAATGGTTCCTAAGAGTTCTCTGAGAGCGTTTCCGGGAGCTCCATCTGCCTGACCGCGGGTATCGCAAGCAGGATCACGATCACGAGAAGTGAAACCGCAGCAAAGACAAGCATCGTATGGCTCACGCCTAAAACGCTAGCGAGGGGAGCGGCTATCGCCAGCCCAACGGGGCGCAAGAGCATCGTTCCCATTCCGTCGAAGGCAGAAGCGCGAGATAGGGCTTCGCGTGGAATTGTCCGTTGGAAAGCGGTGCCCCAGAGCGCACCCCAAAGGTCGAGGGTGATGCCCCAGAAGAAGGCGCTAATACAAATAACGACCAAAGGCTCGGGTTTGGAGAGAACCAGCAGATAGGCAGTCACCGTCAAGGAGATCAACGTTAGAAATCGCATCTGGTAGCGAATCTTTATTCTGATAGCTACTAGCGAACCGACTACATATCCGATTGATTCACAGGTGAGCACAATCGCCCATGATTTGGCACCGTGAAAGTACTTGAGTGCGATAACAGGGCCGAGAACATCCTGGGCCCCCGCCCAGACCATGACAACAAAAGAGAAGCCGGCCA
>CAIKID010000140.1 GCA_903827345.1 uncultured Actinomycetes bacterium
GAATTGCAGCGATGGCTTGTACGAAGGGAATGTCTTCTTAGCGGTTAAAGATTTCCACGATGAGAAAGTCTGGGGAATCTTCCAGGGCAGATTGATATCGCCAATGATCAAGTGTTCACCAGGTAACTTCTTCATAAAGCGCATCAACTTCAAGAGTTGAAAGTAATTCCAGAATGGCACGAAGGAGAGATGGGTCGCGGCCACGGTAAAACCATTTTCGAGTTCTGCGATGATTGCAACGCGCGGTTCGTCCTTCGAATATTTCAAGCGGAAACCTTTATCGGTGGGGTATGCGAGTGCCAAGCCAAACCATGATGCAGGTAGATCAACGCGGTGCCAGTGTCGAACCGGAATCTTTGAAGCGAGACCAATCCCATATCCGGGAGATTGCGATTCAGAGTGAATGATCTTTTCATCCTCGTTAGGACGACGCCAACCAAAACCGGGGGTGCCGATGACGGCGCGGGCATAACCCCAGTGTGCGGCGCCTATCGCTGCGGCGATGATCTCCATCTGGTGCACGCTTCCCGAGCGCGTTTGATTCTCATCCACCTCTTGGACTGCAAGTACATCGCCACCCACGGAGGCAATCGTTTCGCGGATCGACTCCGACAAACTCGGTGCGGGTAGCGTCGGATTGGCCCCTTGGCCGTTAAAGACATTCCACGAGATGACCTTCATTGGGTCAGGCTAGTAGGGTCGCCTCCTAATGAAAATCTTAGATTTGCCCCTGTCGCGCTCGACCGTCGACCGCGCCGCGCATATTCGCAACGATGTAGCAGCGGTAGAAGCGGCATGGCATAAAGCCGAGATTATTCACTTTGACGGCGTCGGATTTCTGACAACGGGAAGTTCATTGCGGATTCTGCGCGCCGATCAGATTACTGGCGTCGGTGAGCGAGTCTTTCTCGGGATGCAGGGGGATACCTCTTACTTTCTCTGGTGTTCAGAAGAGAAGTTAGGCAGCGAAGAAGAATACAAAACGCTCCGTGGAATTAGCTCAGAGCTAACCAGCCTGGAGATCGGCCTTGCGGTACATGGACAAGCCGTTGCGCTCTGGCATCACAAACATCCCATCTGCGCCGTCTGTGGATTGCCCACTGATCCAGCCTTAGGTGGTGCGATCCGCCGTTGTAGCGAAGGACACGAACATTATCCGCGCACCGATCCAGCGATCATCGTCCTGGTTAAAGATAAGGACGATCGCATTCTCTTAGGTCGCCAAGCGGTCTGGCCAGAATTTCGATTCTCTACCTTTGCTGGCTTTGTCGAAGCAGGGGAATCATTTGAACAATGCGTCATCCGTGAAGTCTTAGAAGAGTCCGGCGTGACCGTAGCCGATATTCATTATCTCGGCTCGCAACCTTGGCCCTTTCCACAATCCTTAATGATTGCATTTGAAGCGACGATTCAAGACCCAGAAAATGCTCGCCCCGATGGAGAAGAGATTGTAGAAATCCGTTGGTTCGATCGCGATGGCTTGTATGCCGCGATTATGGAAGGCACGCTACTTTTGCCACCATCCATCAGCGTTGCGCGCGCCATGATTCAGGCTTGGTATGGCGCGGATCGCCCAGCGCTTCCCGGCGCAGAGACCTGGCGCCCTTAAAGGCGACGTATGGAACTCGACGAGATTCTCCAGGGGCTCGACCCCGAACAGCGCGAAGCGGTTACTAATATCCGCGGCCCACTCTGCATTATTGCCGGAGCCGGAACCGGTAAGACCCGCGTAATTACTCATCGCATCGCCTATGCCGTCGCGGCCGGCGTTACCGATCCGACAAAAACTCTGGCACTTACCTTTACCGCGCGTGCCGCGGGGGAGATGCGCGCTCGCTTGCGCACCTTGGGAGTTCCTAATGCAGCTGCGCGAACGTTTCACTCCGCTGCTCTAAAACAGTTGATGTATTTCTGGCCATACTCATTCGGAGGTAGCTTTCCGAAGCTGCTGACATCGAAGGGAAGTTTCCTGGGTGATGCCATGGGTCGCAGTGATACCTCGCTCGTTCCAGGCGTAGCCACGTTGCGCGAGATCAGCGGCGAGATTGAATGGGCAAAAGCTCTGCAGACTGCGCCGAGTGATTATGTCGAAGAGGCGCTGGGCGCTGGACGGACGTTGCGCATTCCCAATGGTCGCCCCGATAAAGAGAACTTTGCAGAAGTTGCCAAGGTTTACCAAGCATATGAAACCCTGAAGCATCAAGAGCGCATCATCGACTTTGAAGATGTATTGCTGCTCACGGTTGGAATGTTGGAAGAGGATCGCGATGTACGCGAACGGATCCGCGATCAATATAGATATTTCACCGTTGATGAGTATCAGGATGTTTCGCCATTGCAACAGCGCCTTTTGAATTTGTGGCTGGGCAATCGCGATGATCTCTGTGTTGTCGGCGATGCCGCGCAAACCATTTACTCTTTCGCTGGCGCAACCTCGCAATTCCTTCTCGGCTTCTCGGGGCGTTTTCCTAAGGCCCCCGTTATTCGCCTCACCCGCGGATATCGCTCGACTCCCGAGATCATTGAGACCGCTAACCGCATCCTTAAAGGGGGAGCGTCGCACGGCGATCACGAACTCACCTCGGTGAACGACCGTGGTGAAAAATTAGAGTTGCGTTCTTTTAGCACCACCAATTTGGAAGTCACTGCCGTGGTGGATGCCATCGCAGCGTTGGGCAAGACGCACTCCGACATCGCGATCTTGACTCGCACCAACAATGGCCTAGATCCCTTTGAAGCGGCGCTCAAAGCGCGCGGTATCGAAACCCAATTGAAAAATAGCGAGCGCTTCTTTGACCGCGTCGAAGTACGCGATGCGATGCGGGTTATTCGAAGTGCCTCAGTGCTTCCTACAGATGCCAATGATTGGTTACACGATCTCGAATCAGTCCTGCGCCCCTTTGGTAGCGCCGATTATGTCCGCGCTTTTACGACCCTAGGAGCTCAGATGAAGTCCGCCGGTGCGCCTAGCCTGCGTACCTTCCTGCGCGAGCTCGAAGACCGCGCCGAACAGAACAACCCACCCACCCTGCCAGGAGTAGTC
>CAIKID010000141.1 GCA_903827345.1 uncultured Actinomycetes bacterium
CGAGTGGAGAGTTCTAGGTAGAAATCGTTGAGTCCATAATCACGGAGCAAATTCAGGACGAAGGTAAGGAGGGAATCGAGTTCACCCATCATCTGATCTTTGGTGCAGTAAATGTGGGCATCGTCCTGCGTGAATCCACGAGCTCGGGTGAGGCCGTGGATAACGCCAGATTTTTCATAACGGTAAACAGTTCCAAATTCGAAGAGTCGCAATGGGAGCTCGCGATAGGAGCGACTATTGGATTTATAGATCAGATTGTGGAACGGGCAGTTCATCGGCTTCATGTAGTACTTCTGCCCTTGCCGTTTGATCGTCCCGTCTGCATGTAGCTCTTCATCCATCACCATCGGCGGGTACATGCCTTCGGAGTACCAATCAAGGTGTCCCGAAGTTTCAAAGAGAGCGGCCTTCGTTAAGTGCGGTGAATAAACAAATTGGTAACCTTCTTCTTCGTGACGGCGACGCGAATAATCTTCCATCGCCCGACGAATGATTCCACCCTTGGGATGAAAGACCGCTAAACCAGAACCAATCTCTTCAGGAAATGAGAAGAGGTCCAGCTCCGTACCGAGGCGACGATGGTCACGCTTCTCGGCTTCAATCAAAAGTTCGAGATATGCATCTAGTTGCTCTTGGGATGACCATGCAGTGCCATATATACGCTGCAACATTGGATTCTTCTCGGAACCGCGCCAATAGGCGCCCGCAGAGCGCATCAATTTAAATGCAGGAATGTGCTTGGTCGAAGGAAGGTGAGGACCCCGACACAAGTCTTTCCAAACCGGTGCGCCATCTCGACCGAGGTTGTCATAGATCGTTAATTCTTTTCCGCCTACTTCAACCGATGACTCTTCGTCCCCGCTCTTGAGTCCAACGAGTTCGCATTTGTACGGTTCGCCCTGTAACTCAGATAGCGCTTCGGCCTCAGTTACCACGCGACGGCGAAAGCGTTGCCCCGCCTTGATGATCTTGCGCATTGCTGATTCCAGCTTTTCTAAATCTTCTGGAGTGAAAGGTTTGGCGGGGTCGAAGTCGTAATAGAAACCATCGGTGATCGGAGGTCCAATGCCGAGTTTGGTCTCGGGGAATACTTCTTGCACAGCTTGAGCTAATACGTGGGCTGTGGAGTGGCGAAGAACCGCCAATCCCTCAGGAGAAGCCATTTCGATCGCTTCAATGAGGTCACCATCGTGCAATTCGCTCCACAGATCCCGGAGTTCGCCGTTGATTCGAGCCACGACGACCGAACTGCGGTCAGCGAAGAGCTGGGTGGGGCGTTGATCGGCTTCGATCTCTCGGGGTAGCCCATCTACGGTAACGGTGATCAATGAAGACATGGTCTCAGCCTACCGAATCTGATTGCGCCTCACTCCACAAAGACTCAAATATCAATTCACATTCAAGACCCATCTCTAACTTCCGCTCCCCCAAGTGCGATACTGGAGTTGAAATACGAAGACTCGACAGCGCGACCATAGATTCGATCTGATCTAAATCCAGGTAATGCAAATCTCGTTCAATCGCCAACCCTTTCTCCAGGGCGATCTCTCTCATAACGCTCGGCAAAATTCCACTGCTTAGCGGTGGAGATACCCAAACTCCCCCGATTCGGAAAAGGTAACTACACGTAGCCCCTTCCCCTATGGCTCCCTTGTCGTTAATCAAAAGGATCTCGTCATACCCCTCAAAACGCGCTGAACGCAGTAGATCAAGATTCTGCCAATACGGGAAGGTTTTATGTGCGCCTATCCCTGCCTCCAATCTCTGATCAGCAATGCCTACTTTAAGTGGGGCGGGATTCCTTAGGTACGCGCCGATATGGAGAGAGAACTGGCTCCCAAAAGATAGCCGCAGTCGGGCAGAGGGGAAACGGGCAAGGTAGCCAATTGCCCTCCGGATTGAATCGCGAGAAGGAATCTCAATCCCCAACTCTTTTCCAGAGCTCTCTGCCCGATCGAGATGTCGATCCAAAAATAGCGCATCGCCATCGTGCATGAGGAGAGTTTCAAATATTCCTGCACCATACTGCCAACCCTCTTCATCTATTCCTCCAGCGATACCAACTAAGCGGTTCGCTTTAAGTTCGGTCTCACGCCACTCCAGATGCGGATCACTGGGCCAGGTAATTCCTGCGCCTGTTCCGAAATAGATGGTGCGCTCGCGCGCCCAAAAAGTTCGGATAGCCAAACCCAAAAGAGATTGCTCGCCTTCGATCCACCCGATCAATCCACAATAAACTCCGCGGTTAACCGGTTCATTCTTCTTTATGATTTCTAACGCTGAGTGCTTGGGGGCCCCGCTTACAGAGCCGGCAGGTAGAAGAGCATTGAGCAGATCGTCCCAGGAGATATCTTCACGGAGCACGCCTCGAATATCAGAGACCAGATGTCGGATACTTGGATGATGTTCAATGCGCAGAAAATCACTTACTTCAACCGATCCTATTTCACAGATGCGACTGAGGTCGTTGCGCATCAGATCAACAATCATGATGTTCTCGCTCTGATCCTTGACTCCAAAGAGATCATCTGAGGCGTAATCCAGGGTCCCTTTGATGGGACTCGTCAAAATATTCTTGGCATCTCGCCGAAGGAAGAGTTCTGGAGTTGCACTAGCAATTTCCAGATCTGGAAGCCTTAAGAAGGCGGCGTAAGGCGCATAATTCTCTTTCAACAATTCGGCGAAGAGAGGCGCGAGGGTTGTTCCGTTGAAAGGAGTTGATAGGACGCGACAGGCATTAGCTTGATAAACATCTCCGGCGGAGACTCGCCTACGTATCTCTTCGACGTAGTTGTAGTACTGAATTCTGTCGAGGGAGCTCTTCCAGATAGATTTAAGACGCACCCATTTTGCAACGTCAGGAAATGGTTGATCACGCGTTACCGTCGAAAATCGCGCAAAGGTTCTTTCGCCTTCAAAGGTGATAGAGGTAGCCCAAAATCCACCATTTTCCGTACGAGAAATGTCGGAGGTCACTTCAACTAATCCCGTTGCCAGGATTCCATCCATCCAAAAGAATGGGGCTCCGTTATCCATATCTGCACTGTAGCCCTTGCGCTCCAAGGGCAGGGTTTGCCCCTTCTTTGCCACTTGGCTCGGGCATAGGC
>CAIKID010000142.1 GCA_903827345.1 uncultured Actinomycetes bacterium
GACTCGCAATGGCGGTAACTTAGGAGAATTATGGACCGCGAGTGCCGCGCCCGTGAATACTGGGTCGAAAGTCTGCGGAAAGAGGCTGGCGATATGTCCATCCTCGCCCATGCTGAGAATCACCGTATCAAAGGGTTGCTTCCCCAGCTCTAAGGAAAGTTCGGCGGCGTAGTTGGCCGCGGCAGCATCAACATCACCTGTGGCATCTACGCGATGAAAGACAATGTGGGACTTGCTGAGTCCAAAGCCGGCAATCAAAATGGTGTCGCTTCGATCGGGATCATCTTCCGTTGTAAAGCGCTCATCGGAGAACCAGATGTGCAGCATTGAACCTTCGAAGGCGACATTTTCGCGGAGCAATTTGAAAAGGCTTTGGTCGATCGCCTTAGCAATGGTCAAACCAGTGCGTCCACCGGTGATAACAATGTGAGCAGATTTTCTACTCGCCCAAGCATCAGATATCGCAGCGATGACGCCAGACGCGCAAAGACCCACCAAATTTTCAGGTAATGAGTCCTCAAGAAAATTCATTAAAAAAACCCTTCACATACCTCTTTGTTATCCTAGAAGAAATTATACAGGGTGCTGAGCTGCCCAATTTTCAACCTAGATAGAGCTATCCACAGGCTGCAAATACATGCTGTGCCGATGAGCGCCAGAAATTTTAGAATCACAATATGGTTCCGGATTTTCGTCAGCGAAGGAGTTCAAGAAATAATCTATTCCGAGCTAGCGATAAATCGCATGCATTTACTCAAGCCAGTTCAGACGATCCCCACCGGATTGTCTACTTTAAACGACATTTGGAAGATGACCCTTTGGAATCCATGCCGGGGCGAGAATACCTGCGTTCCTGCCCTACTGAAGTACGAATCAAATTCCAGACCACGTTGATCGCGGTAGCAAAAGGACCTCCAAAAAAATTCACTGGTGGAGGGCGTTGGGAAGCGATGCATGGTGAATTGACAGGATGGTTTGAAGTCAGAGTTGATTTTGCCCGTACTTCCCATCACAGGCTCTTTTGTCTTATTGACACTGAGGCGATCGGTCAATCTCGACCACTCCTTGTAGTAGTTCACGGAGGTACAAAGGCATATGGAACGGTATTTAAGAAGAGATTCTACGATCAACTAACGGAATTGGGTGATGAATACCATTCTCGTAATCCACGTTCAATTGCTTAGTGAATATCTGGGTTCAACGCACGTACCAATTGCTCTCGCTTCTTCTTAGGCAACTCTTCGAGCACAATTCGCATACCTAAAGCTGCCGCTATTTCAGCTAAAGTCCCCAGAGTTGGATTGGGATTTCTGCTGGAAAAGAGCCGGCGCACAGAGGCAGGTTCAACCTCAACTCTTTGGGCTAATTGTGATTTAGAAACCTCTTGTCTTTGCCTAGCAGCGTCTAAGGTATTGACAACTTCATCAATAGTGGCGGTTCGAATTGACTCCAAAAGAAACGATTTCTTATAGTGGGTCCTGCCAAGATCCTTTTCAAGGTCTTTCCAGAACAAATCATTCTCTGCCATAACTTCTACCTCCTGCTTGCCAGCGTGTAACATATAAGATACACCAATATTGCGTGGCCAGGCCGGTGCTATTAACCTCTGTGAATAAAGAAAAAGCGAAAAGGCCTCTAAGTCTTTGCTTAGAAGCCTTTTCTTTAAGTAGCGGGGACAGGATTTGAACCTATGACCTCTGGGTTATGAGCCCAGCGAGCTACCGAGCTGCTCCACCCCGCGTCGGTAGCGCAATCTTATTAGAAAAGCGCCAATAACCCAAAACGAGGCTATTGGCGCTTAACTCAGTGCGCGTTACTAGTTACTTTCTACTTTCCTTGCGCCGCAATTGCAGCAGCGATTGCTGCCTTGAGTTGATTCTGCGCCGTTCCGTACGCCGCGAAATCACCGTTCTTGAGCGCTTGATTTGAAGCTGCGATTGCGGCTTGTGCCGCAGCAAGTGCCTGCTTCAGAGTGGATGTTCCGGTCGTCTTACCTCCCGGAGTAACTGTTCCGGTGGATGAATTAACAGTCGCACCAGAATTGCTACCGAAGACTTGATTCAGCGCATCCTGCAGAGTATTTCCAAATCCGATCTGATCACCGAAGGAGACCAAAACTTTCTGCAGAAGTGGGAACGCTGATGCGTTGGCGGTTGCCTTCACATAGACCGGCTGCACGTAGAGCAATCCACTGCCGACCGGCAAGGTCAGTAAGTTACCGAGTACAACGTCGGAACCACCTTGACGCAGTAACGAGAGCGTTGATGCGACATCAGGTTTCGCTTCAAAGTTAGAGGCGACCTGCGATGGGCCAGAGATATTTGTCGAACGTGGCAACTGCAGGATCGTAATCTTTCCGTAGTTCGGTCCGGGATCAGAGTTGACCGCTGCAAAGGCCGTCAGGTTCTGACGACTACCGCGTGGAACAAAGGCGCTCGACAACGAGAAGAACGAAGTTGAAGAGCCCGGTAGTTGGAGCGTCTGGTAAGTAGGAGGTTGATTCTGGGCATTAGCGCCAAGTGATGAAGGATCCGATGGAACCTTCCAGAAATCTTGTCCGCCGTAATACGCAGCAGCTGTATTGACATGATAGGTCGTCAATACATCGCGTTGTACTTGGAAGATACCTTCTGGGTAGCGAATATGTTGCAGAAGCGCAGCGCTAATTGCGCTCTTTGGCTGCACGGTACCTGGATAGGCCTTGCTCCATGTCTTCAAGACTGGATCAGTGGTATCCCATTGGTACAAGGTGACCGTTCCGTCATATGCATCTACGGTTGCTTTAACCGAGTTACGAATGTAATTCACATTCATATCAGGCAGCGCAGTTACCGTTGAGGAGTTTGCCGTGACCGAGTTGGTGGATGCCGTAGCAAGATTCTCAACCGCTGAATATGGATAACCGGAAGATGTGGTGTAGCCATCGACGATCCAGAGAACCTTTCCGTTGACGACCGCTGGATAGATATTTCCATCAAGGGTCAACCACGGAGCAACTTTCTGCACGCGCTCTGCTGGAGAGCGGTTATAAAGAATCTTCGAATCTGTATTGATCAAGTTGGAAAGCAGAATCTGCTGATCTTTATATTTGATCGCAAAGAGCAGGCGCGTAAGCATGCTTCCCATCGGGACGCCGCCCTTACCCGCATACGTGTAGTTCTGTTGGCCGTTAGCCTGCGTGTCATCGGGATAATCCAACTCGTTAGGAGTGCTCTTTCCCGAGCCGCCGACGATGGAATATCCGGGAACGTTCTCACCGAAGTAGACGCGTGGTTGGAATGCACCTAACCCCTTGGATGGCGGAATATTTCCAACGGTAAAGCTGGGCTTTCCATCTGCATCGACAACATTTGTTGGCGAAGCGACGAATCCGAAACCATGGGTGTAAACGAGATGGTCGTTAATCCAGTTCTGCGCCGGAGATCCGGCAATATTGAGTTCGCGTACTGCTACAACAACATCTTGCTTCTTTCCGTTAATCTTGTAACGATCGACATCAAGAGCATCTGGGAAGGTGTAGTACGGCTTAATCTGCTGGAGCTGACGGAATGTCGGAGATAAGACATCTGGATCGAGCAGACGCGCATTCGAAATATTCGATGTGTCTTTGGCCAATTGTCCAGGTTGCGTGGAAATAACTGCTGGGTAATCTTTAATAGTTATATCGGCCAATCCGTAAGCGGCTCGAGTCGCGTTGATGTTGCGCTGGATATATGGAGCCTCTTTATTGGATTCACTGGGCTTCACCGTGAATTGTTGGATGAAAGCTGGATAAATTCCGGCGATCAAAAGCGATGAAACAACCATCAGCACTACGCCGGCGGCTGGAAGCACCCAGGAGCGACGAATAATATTTGCAAAGAAGAGCATGGCGCAGATGACAGCGATGCCGGCGAGAATCGACTTAGCGGGCAGAAGCGCATTGACATCTGTGTATCCCAAACCGGTAAAGAGGCTGCCTTGATGGAGCGCCAAGTCATAACGATCGAACCAATAAGCAACGGCTTTGATAAGCACCAGTACCCCAAGAAGCACCGAAAGTTGAACGCGGGCTGCAACGGTGGTTCTGTCATGGCTTTCTTGTGGGCGAATTCCGCCATAGACGTAGTGAATTCCCACGGTCGCGACCAGGGTGATCAGGATTGTGGAGATGCCCCACTTGATGAGGGCTTCATACATTGGCAATTTAAAGGCGAAGAAGGAGATATCCAAATGGAACTGCGGATCTTTTGTCCCGAAGCTCGTTGAGTTCTTGAATTGCAACCAGGTCTCCCAGAGTTTCGATCCAGAAGTCCCTGCGAACCAGAAGAGGATTACTGCAATAGCGGCGACGACATAACGCTTGATTGGTTCGACCTGTCCGCGATAACGCTCTAGGTTGTCGGCTTCGCTGGTGACCGGAACATAGATTGGGCGGCGGCGATAAGCCATCACGATATTCGAGGTAATAAAGAGCGATGTGATTACACCGAAGGCGACGAATAGCTCTATCTTCGAGAAAAGAGTCTTGCTCCAGACGCTAGTGAAGCTCACTGAGCGGAACCATAAGAGATCGGTATAAAAACCGGTGAGCGAGACCAAGATCGTGATGATGACGATAAGGGCGATCAGAACAAATCCGAAGGGACCTATCCCCTTACGTGCGCCTGGCTCTCGAGGCGGCCGGGCGTTATTGAAGGGGCTATTTGGAAACTGGAAAGAACTCATGGAATTACTCTAGTGCTCGGAATTAGGCTCCCGCAGGGTCTGCTGGAAGTGGTTAAATTTATCGACTGAGCGATTAGTCTCATTGTTGAACCTATCTTTGAATTTTGAGGTCCAGACGACATATCCAATAGCGCCACTGACTAGAACGATCGGAACCACCCACCAGATGAGCGCCGCAAAGGCGGTCGACGTCGAAGGCGCGCTAGCAGCGCGGGCGAAGATCGCAGCAAAACGGGTCATGGGTCCACTTTAACCCAGCCTGTGCGCTTTTTTTCGCCAGAGGCGGGAAGATAGTCGTAGTGAAAGTTGTTAACACTCGTACGGGCGTACAGGTGTGACTCTCAGGAATGAAAGCAGGCGACGGTGAGCGGTTTTGGATTCTTCCCCAGCGAGGGTTTCTTCAACGCTGGAACAAGCGGCGGGCCCGGTTCGCCGATGCTGCAAGCAAATGTTATGCGTGATGCCGCCCGCAAATTCTTAGCGACTCACAATGACCTCCCCGTGGGGCGTGAGGATCTCCGCAAAGCGCAGGAGGCGATCGATATTGCCAATACCTGGATAGAAGAGCAGACCCAATTTCCCGCCACCGTCACCAATGCAGATGTGGCCTGGAGTCGTAAAGATTGGATTGATCACTCCATCAATGGTTGGCAGAAGTTGGTGGAGCCATTGGCAGAGGGAATGGTCGAAGCGCTCGGCAAGGTTTTGAAGGAGATGGGGCCTGCCGAGATGGGGCCACAAGAGGGGTTCCTCCCCGTTATGCGCGGCTTTATGGGGCGGCTAATTGCGACTCAGCTCGGTCAATCGATCGGAACTCTCTCCATTGGATTGACAGGTTCGCAGGATGCCGCGATTCCACTCTTTGAAAAATCCGGTGCGCACTTAATTCCACAAAACATCGCTGCATGGGGTGATGGTTTAGAAATTCCCGAGCAAGAGATATCTATCTATATGGCGCTGCGTGAAGTTGCAGCCCAGCGATTGTTTGCTCACACTCCTTGGCTCAGTGCATATATCCGCGATCTCCTTGCGAGTTATGGCAGCGGAATCACAGTAGATATTGATTCTATTCAACGCCAAGCTGAGAGCGCGATGAGCTCTGGTGAACTCGACATCAATAATCCAGAATCAATAACCATGGCAATTAATCAAGGAATGTTCCAACCAGAACAGAGCATCGCGCAAACTGCTGCGCTAGCAAAACTTGAAATTACATTTGCACTCATTGAGGGTTGGATTGATCACGTTACATCGCTCGCCGCAAAAGATCGCTTGCCATCACTTTCAGCGTTACAAGAAAGTTATCGTCGCTCCCGCATTGAGAGCGCGCCGACGCAACAACTCTTTGCCATGTTATTGGGATTACAAATCTCTCCGCGGTTGACGCGCGAGTGTTCATATTTTTGGAGTGAGATCTATTCAATAAGTGGTGGATCCGATGGCGGAGTAGCAACCCGAGATCATCGTTGGGAAGATTCTGCTCTGCTTCCCACGGCTAGCGATCTCGCCGATCCAGCTGGGTTTTTAGTGAGCAC
>CAIKID010000143.1 GCA_903827345.1 uncultured Actinomycetes bacterium
CCCAATCCGCCCTCCGGAACCGCCTCACCATCGAGAATAAATAGGTCTACCTTCCGCTTCTCCGCCAAATAGAGGCGCAGGGCATCGGCGGTGGCAAAATCCACGGCCTTATGGTCGCGATTGGCACCTGGAAGTTGCTTGCCTAAGGCGGCAGTTACGGCGGCGCGCACGCTCTGATCGTCAGAATAGACAAGTATTACAGGAGAGAGGGTCGACCCATGTGGCTCCCCATAAACGGGAGTTGCGTTGATGGAGTCGTAAACATTTACTTCCATATTTATCAGTGTAGTGCCAACCTCGGGGTTAACAAAGACGACTTCAGTAACCACTTTGTTATCTAAATCTACGAATGAGCGAGCTGGTCGATGAGCGTCTTAAATTCTTTAAGCGCTGAAGTGGGCTTATCACGCACCTTTGCGAGATCATCCCAAAGGCGAACGTGGACGGCATCCTCGGCGCCTTCACGAGAAATGAACTCAATTACCTCATCCTGATTGAGTGGTCCCCCTTGCATGTAGAGGGTCTGCACGCTGGCATGCGAGAGTTTTGAAAGGTAATCGTGATTGGTCGTGACCAAATAGCGCTTGGCAGCCACGTGTAAGCGAACTGGTTCACTCACCTGGGCGGGGAAGCGGGCTTCCAGCCATTTAGCTCCGATCACATCGTGGTGCAGATCAATACCGGCATCTTGTGCCCCAGGTGCATCGTCTACTAATAAATGCCCGATGTCATGCAATAAAGAGGCCACGACTAAATAATCCGGAGCACCTGCCGCACGCGCGAGATCCCCGCACTGCAACATATGTTCCACCAGTTTTACATCTTCGCCCAAATACTCTTCGCCGATTCGCGTCGTAAAAACCTCTTCAATCTCGGCGTAGACCTTACTCATTGCAGACTCTGCACTCGATTATTCAATCTCAGGATGCGATTGCGATCCATGGGTTCACCCGCAGCCAACTCCACGTGAAATTCATTCGCTTTGCGGCGTTGCCAATGGTTGGCCGAGAGAATTCGTGAGAGTCCGCCCAGATTAACTGGATCATGAATATCGCTGAGTGCAACTTCAAGTTCGAGCGGGCTTTGGTGATCAAAGAGCGATGTCGCGATAACAACATCAGTATCTTCTTCTAAAATCTCAACGACCCTACCTTGCTGCGGCCAATCAATCAGTGAAGAGGTCATCACCTGCCAAAATCCATTCACCCCTTCATCGCCAATATATTTCACGCGATTATCATGATCGTGCCCTGCGAGCCACAAAATAATGCGATCGTGTTTAAGGAGTTCTTGCGTTAGTTCTTCAATTGCAATGCGGCGATCTGAACCCGCTAGCGCATAGTCATTAAATAATCCATGCAACGGATGATGTGAGAGCAGAACAAAGTAGCGTGGCTCTGGGTCTGCAAGTAGCGCCTTTAACCAATCAAATTGCGTCTCGTCGAGGGATCCCATCCACCCGCCGTGAATATTTACGGTATCGAGCGATATCAGTCGAACGTTTTCAATGTCACGGAACCAGTGCTTCGTACCAGCTTCAACGTTGGCTGTCGTCAATCCATGTCCATCATGGTCACACGAGAGGTGCAACTTCGCCCAATCATCTGGCGCGTTAAAGCGGCGGCGCGCATCCGCGCTCTGCTCGCGATATGTACCCCCGCTGGGATCTGCGTAACTTGCTGGTCCAACCATGTTCCACCCAGCGAATGTTTTCTGCAGATCAATATCTTCCGAGAGTCCCACCAATCGCTGATCGCCAACAGCGATAGCGTCCAATACGGAATCGTTAGGAACGGTTCCTTGCAAGAGCGCATCGTGGTTTCCATGCGTGGCAAACCAGGAGTGGTGCAAGCCCGTTGCTTCAAAAGGAGTACGTACCGCGGTGGTTAGTCCTGGGACAGTCGGGAAGCCGTAAAGCGATCGTGGATAATCCTCAATGCAGCCCTCTGGTGTACCTTCCGGATTCCAATAGAAGGGGTCATACAGCGCGGGATCTTCTTGCGCAACGCCCTCCCATTTCGCTAGATCTCCACTATCAGGATGTACTGGGCCACCATCCATCAAGGTGAGATACCAATCGAGCTCGTTGCCTTGCGCATTATCCGTGACATCTCCGGTGGCAACGACAGCATCTATGGGACGATCTGAATAGAGGCCAGTTCTAATTTTGTTAACCGTTTGCACAACGGTTTCTAACGTTTGTGCAGTCATGATTTCTTGTGCGCGATACGCCCCAACAAAGGGGACGTACTCAGACATCGGATGATGCGGATCTGCAAATCTATCCATGAGTTCAACTCGCGCAGGAGATTGAGCATCACAAATGTGAAGATCGGAAATATGGATCAAGCTCAAAATTGGCCTGGCACTAGGCGAAGGTGGTGTGCCGATTAACTCTTCGCCGGCTCCAAAATGCAGAGAAGCCCAGCCCTTTTCATTTGGCTCAGCGCGAATAATGCGCTGGTCACTCGTATTAGACACGTTCGGCCATTACCTCGTCGCTAGAAATCTTAAAAGCGATCTTGTCACCAATCTCTAGCTTGCGCACATCGCGACTTCCGATGTTGAGGTGAATCAGTGGTGCGCCTTCGACAGCAATACCGACTTTTGTCATCGGACCCAAGAAG